>CAZOSF010000049.1:3991-7031 GCA_964582415.1 uncultured Alteromonas sp. | reverse complement strand
GCTAAAATAAAGTCGAATAAAGATTGGTAAGATGAAGGCGAATCGATGGACATACCTACTGCTCTTTTTCCTTGGCACCTTGTCTGTAGTGGGGCAAGTGAACTTTGAAGCCAAGGTGAGCAGAAAGCAATTGGGAATCAACGAACGTCTTAGGGTTGATTTCGAGATGAACCAAGATGGGGACAACTTCGTGCCACCGAGTTTCAACGGATTCCGGGTAGTGGGAGGACCTAACCAAGCCATCAGTAATTCTTGGATCAATGGAAAACGTTCCTATTCTAAGACCTATTCCTATTTCTTGGCACCACAAGCAAAGGGGGAATTTACCATTGGTCAGGCCAGTATTGAAATCGATGGGGTGGTCTATAAATCCCCTCCGGTTACCGTTACAGTGACTTCGGCTGTGGATATTCCTAAGGATGAGAACAATGCCGATTATTTAGCCAGCGAAAATGTGCATTTGGTGGCTGAGGTTTCTAATGCAAACCCGTATTTGAACGAAGCCATTACTGTTACCTACAAATTGTACGTGTCGAACGAAGTGAGCATCACCAGTAATTGGCGGGAAATCGATACCCCAAAGTATGCCGATTTCTGGAGTCAGAATATCGACAACCAGGGCAATTTCAAAATTTACGAGGGGAAATATCAAGGGGAGGATTATCGCTATGTAATCTTAAGAACTACCGTATTGTATCCACAGAAAACGGGTGAGCTGAACATCGAACCGTTAACCTTGGATGTGCCGATTGATGTGCGTACCAACAAAAGGGATTTCTTTGGAAGGTTTTTGATGACGCGTGTAAACAAAACCATTTCGGCTGGAAATCGAACCATAGATGTAAAACCGCTACCGGAAGCGGGAAAACCTGACGATTTTATGGGAGCGGTTGGAAATTTCGATTTCGAAGTAACGGCCAGTCGCACACAATTGGATGCTAATGAATCCTTGGAATTGAAAATTGCTGTTTCTGGTAACGGAAATTTAAAACTTTTCGATTTGCCTTCGGTGAACTTGCCCAGCGCTCTTGAGGTGTATGAACCCGTTCGAGAGGATAAGATTCGTACCCAAGTTTCGGGGATGACTGGTTCGGTATCGGAGAATTATACCATTGTGCCCCAATTCAAAGGAGAGTATCCTATTCGTCCGATTACCTTCTCCTATTTTGATCCAAAAACAGAGACCTATAAAACCCTTTCTTCTACCGAGATGGTTATCAATGTAGAAAACGGACCGGTTACGGCCGCTACCAAGGAGGATGTGGTTACGAACAACAAACAGGCTGTTACCCTGGAGAGCGACCAATTCAAATACATCAAATTAGATGGGCATCTCGAATCGATGGAAGAAGTTCCCTTCTTTAAATCGACCCTTTTCTGGGGTCTTGTGGGAGCTCCATGGTTGATTATCCCCCTCTTTATTTTTGTGGGTCGCAAACGTAGGGAACGCTTGATGGATGTGGAAGGGAACAAATTGCGTAGGGCCAATCAGCTCGCCAAAAAATACCTAGGCGAGGCCAAGAAGAACAGTAAGGATAAAGATGCCTTTTATGAAGCGTTGGAGAGAGCCTTGCACAACTTCTTGAAAGCAAAGTTGAAACTGGAAACCAGCGAAATGACCAAAGAACATATCGCGGGGCTAATGCGGGATCATAAGGTAGGCGACCATGAAGTAAACGAATTCATAGGATTGCTCAAAAGTTGTGAGTTTGTAAGGTATGCAAGCGTGTCCCAAGGTTCTATCGATAAGGATTATGAGACAGCGGTGGGGGTACTTTCAAAAATCGACAAACAAATTGTATAGCATGAAACAGATAGCACTAATCTTGGTTGCGATTGGCTTGTTGCTGTCGAATGCAGTAATGGGTCAGAACAATGCCCTTTTTGAACAGGGCAAAGCCCAATACAAAGCAGAGAACTACCAAGAAGCCATTGCCCAATGGAAGCAGATTCTGGACAATGGCTCCCATTCGGCAGAATTGTATTTCAATCTTGGAAATGCTTATTACAAGCTGAACCAGATTGGCCCCAGTATCTATTACTACGAAAAGGCCCTTCAATTGGCGCCGAATGATAGGGATATCAAGAACAATCTCACCTTCGCCCAGAATGCGGCAATAGATGTGATCGAGCCCTTGCCTCAGACCTTCTTTGCCAAATGGGATCAAAAGGTGAGCAAGCTTTTGGATTTCGATAGTTGGGCGTGGGTTACTGTAGCCGGTTCCCTGCTTTTTGCGTTCTTCTTTTTACGGTATTATTTTGCGAACGAGACCCGAAGAAAGCGTCTTTATTTTGTGGGGTCGTTAGTGATTTTGTTCGTTGGAATTACGGCCATGGCCATGGCTTTCAAAACCTACCATAAATATACCAACAGCCGGGATGCCATTGTTTTTGCTGAGGTTACCGATGTGAAAAACGGACCCCGCATGAGTGATGAAACCGTCTTCCAGTTGCATGAAGGCACCAAGGTGCAAATCTTGGCCGAAGAAGACAATTGGTATCGAATTTCCCTAGCCGACGGAAAGGATGGTTGGATGCCCAGCAGCGACCTCAAGGAGTTGTAATGAAAGGGTAAAGAGAATTTATCGCAAGGATTGAAGCCTTAGGAGCTATGGGTTTCCATGGGAACGCGATCTTCGGTCGGTTCTTCATCCTCCATCATTTCTTCATACGCTTCCAAAAGGCCCGGTAAGATAGCTGGAGCTAGTTGAGAAATCGGTCCGTAGAGTCGGGAACCTTCCTTTTTTTCTTTGGAAACTACCCAGCCATTGAAGTTGGTTTGTTCTAAAAAGAGGAAGATAACACTGATGAGAAAAGCATATTTGATTACCGAAAATACCCCTCCCAGAAATTTATTAAGCCACCCAAGGAATACAAAATCGGCGATTTTTGTTAGGATCTTTCCAATAATGGAAATCACGATGACCACGATAATGAAAGTGGCAAAAAAGGCAACCCACTTGCTGTTAACCGGTTCCCAATCGAACCAATCCAAGAGGAAGCCCCCCATAATATCGGAAAAATAATAGGCTACAAACAA
>CAZOSF010000049.1:0-3891 GCA_964582415.1 uncultured Alteromonas sp. | reverse complement strand
GAACAATCCGTACTTATGAAAGAAGCCATCGTGACCTACTTTTTAGAGAAGCAAGTCATCGATTAGTTTCTTGGAAATTGGTATTTTTGCCCCACAAACACTGGGTCCCATGATAGAGAAGATCAAAGAACATATCGCAGAAGTTGAGGCCTTTGCCACCCAATCGAAGGAAGAATTGGAATCCTTCCGTATCAAATACCTTGGAAAAAAGGGATTGTTGAATGACTTCTTTACCGCCTTCAAGGAAATTGCCAAGGAGGAGAAGAAAGAATTCGGTCAGGTGGTGAACCGATTGAAGAATGCGGCGGAAGAAAAGGTAAAAAGCCTGCGCGATGAAATTGAGAGCAAAGAGGAGGTAAAAGGAAACTACGGTGACCTTACCCGTCCCGGTGAACCGATTCATTTGGGGTCCCGTCACCCGATTTCCATCGTGAAGAATAAGATCATCGATATCTTCTCCCGTATCGGATTCAACGTATCGGAAGGCCCTGAAATTGAAGACGACTGGCATAACTTTACGGCTTTGAACCTGCCTGAGTACCATCCGGCTCGTGATATGCAGGACACCTTCTTTATCCAAACCAATCCGGATATTTTATTGCGTACCCACACCTCTTCGGTACAGGTACGTTATATGGAAAACAATAAACCGCCCATCCGAACCATTTCTCCCGGTCGCGTTTATAGAAACGAAGCCATCTCCGCCCGTTCCCACTGTTTCTTCCACCAAGTGGAAGGGTTGTATGTGGACAAAGGAGTGAGCTTTGCCGATTTAAAACAGACCCTTCAGTATTTCACCACCGAGATGTTCGGAAAGTCGAAAATCCGTTTGCGTCCGTCCTATTTCCCGTTCACCGAGCCTAGTGCCGAGGTAGATGTGTATTGGGGCTTGGAGACCGAAACCGATTACAAGATGACCAAAGGAACCGGCTGGTTGGAAATCATGGGCTGTGGGATGGTCGATCCCAATGTGTTGAAGAATTGCGGTATCGACCCAGAAGTCTATTCCGGGTTTGCCTTCGGAATGGGTATCGATCGTATCGCTTTACTGCTACATCAAATTCCGGACATTCGTATGTTGAGTGAAAACGACGTACGCTTCCTAGAGCAATTCAAGAGTAGTCTCTAATTCCTTGAAAATGAGAAAGGACATTCACATCCCCGAGGTGAAGGACGTCTATTTGGCGGCCGTACGTGAATTCAATACCGATTTCCGTACCTACGATTGGAATGTCTACCTTATTAACGATGGGAAGGAGCCTTTGGATACCGTACTTATCGTTTCAGAAGGGGGCGACGCCACCCAACTTACCTCCCAGATGCGCCATTCTTTAAAAGTTTTACCCGCCAAAGGCTATGCGAAAATAGAATTCCTGGACGAGAGTGTCTTGAAACTGTACAACTATTTCAAAGTGACCTATTTTATTGGGAACAGCTTGTACGATAAAATTTTTGAATTTCCGCCCAATAGTATTTTGGAAGACAATGCAGTGGCATTACCAGTGATGTTGGAAAAGGGCGTCTTGGCCCGTTAACTGAGCTTTTCGGTTAGTTTCTTAAAAGTCTTTTTCGGACTTTCTCCTTTGTATAGAATTTCGTAGACGGCGTTGATGATTGGCGTTTTAGCCTTTTTATTCCCTTTAGCTTTGTTCAGTTCGTAGGCGCTCTTGGTAGCATAATAGCCTTCTGCGACCATGTTCATTTCCATCATGGCGCTTTTAACCGTGTAGCCTTTACCGATCATATTCCCGAAGAGACGGTTTCTTGAAAAAGTGGAATAGCCCGTCACCAGTAAATCTCCCAAATAGGCAGATCCATTGATATCGCGCTTCATTTTGTGTACCTTCTTTACATAGCGCTTCATCTCCCGAATGGCATTGCTCATGAGCACGCTTTGGAAATTATCTCCATACCCCAGTCCGTGAGCGATTCCGGCGGCAAGGGCGTAGATATTTTTTAGCATGGCAGCATATTCGGTTCCGATGATGTCATCGCTTGTGGTGCATTTGATGTATTCACAGGAGAGGGCATCGGCCACTACCTTGGCCTTTTGCTCGTCGGCACAGGCAATGGTAAGATAAGACAAGCGCTCCAAGGCCACCTCTTCCGCATGGCAGGGTCCGGTGATAACTCCGATATCTTTAAAGGGGATATTGTAATTCGTAAAGAAATGATCTCCTACGATCAGGCTGCTTTCGGGGACAATCCCTTTGATAGCAGAGAAAATGATCTTACCTTCTAAGGGAATGGTAATCTTTTTGAGTTCTTCTTCCAAAAAGGCCGAAGGAATCACAAAGATGAGGTAGTCGGCATAGGCCACCATTTCATTGATGTCGTTGCTGAGTTTCAGCATGGAAACATCAAACTCGACCGAGCTAAGGTAATTGGGGTTGTGCAGTTCGTTTTTGATGTACTCGGCGGCATAGACGCTGCGCATATACCAGCCTACTTCGTCTAGGTTTTCACAGAGCATTTTTACGATAGCTGTGGCCCAGCTACCCCCTCCGAAGACCGCTATTTTTGGAAAATCTGCCATAGGTTTGTACTCCAAAAATACAGAATTCCTTTCTCATGAACTGTTTTTCCAGTTTTAAATTACCATGAAGCAAAAGGCAGGGTTCGTATTTGGTTTTTCGCGATGGATTTTTAACAATAGATTATGATTCGTAGGGGCAATGAAAGGGCAATAGGCTGCGTTAACTAAAAGAAGTAAACAACAAGCCTATCCATCGCTTGTAAACATATAGCCGTAAGGCGACGACTTTTGGTTGGTTATTTAGTTGAAACCGTCCGGCGCACAGCTTCGTGCCGGGCGGTTTCTGTTTTAGGGCGTTAGGAGTGAGGCGTGAAGTGTAAGTCGTAAGGCGAGGGAGTTACAACTTTGTCATCCTGAACTAGATTCAGGATCTTGCCCCTACTGAGGCTAGATTCTGGCTTTCGCCAGAATGACAAATTATTGGTACCCGCTCACTGCTCAATGTTCACCGCTCACTTTTTAATTTTTTCCCTACCTTAGAACAACCACCCCCACCATCATCGGAAAAGATATGAAAAAACATCTTCAACTACTTTTTCTCTTTTTCTCCCTGCAACTTTTGGGGCAACATCCCGATTTGTTGGACAGGACTTGGTATGTTCAATCCGTGACAATCGATGGGCAGCAATATGATGTTCCGAACCCACCTTTTGATGGACAACTTTATTTCTGGGAGACTCAAATTGGAGTGGCGCATAACTATTGTGAGGAGGGCTTCGATGCTGCCATTATTTCCTATGAAGGAACCGACCAGTTTACCTTTGAGGATGGAGGTGTGGTTTTGATTGGCGTCTGCGGTAATCAGGATTTAATCGACTTTATGCAAAAACACTACGAATTGTTTTGGGTGGATAATTATTTTGCGCATTCACCTTGTACGTATACCATTTCAGAAGACACTAATGGATTGAACCTGGTGGTGACGAACGATGCGGGCGATATTGGGGTTTATGGTGATTACCAATTGGGCATTGATAATTTCCGGCAAATTAACGTGAGTATTTGCCCCAATCCAGCTGAAGACATCCTTACCATCCAAAATCCAAATCATCTGACCATAGAATCCATTGTCCTTTACGATACCTCAGGCAAAATTGTTATAGAAGGGGAGGGCACTGGAACCACCTTTGATGTTTCGGCCATTCCTTCGGGGGTGTATTTTCTACGACTTGAAACCGAACAGGGTGTGGTGATTAAGAGGGTGGTGAAAATATAATAAAAGCCACACGATGCAATCGTGCGGCAGCGGGGTAATGGATTGGAGATTGCTGATTTTTGATTGGAGATTTTTGAAGTGGTAAGTCAATTGTCTTTTATCATTTAGCGAAGCGGTCAATAGTCTTAAAATAGGTCTC
>CAZOSF010000048.1:0-20903 GCA_964582415.1 uncultured Alteromonas sp. | reverse complement strand
GCAATGGCAGCGTCCTGGCATAATGCAGTGTTGGTTGGTGTATCAGATTGAACTGTATCTCCAGAAAGATCGCTAACGACATTAATATTAGGAGTGATTGCTTCCACTAATGCTTGGTTTACAACTTCACCTGCATCGATATCGGCTTGGGTCAGTGCATAGGTTGCAGTGTAAACCCAAGTTTCATTCACATCCAAAATCCCTGTGTTAGCGTTGTCACCTGTAGGACCGCTAAAGGCGGATAAACCAGGTAATGGATCAGACAAAGTAACGTTTGATAGGCTTACATTCCCTTCATTGGTTACGGTAAAAGTATAATTGATCAGTTCTCCAGGCTGACTACAATCACCACCATCGCTATAGGATGACGTTTTGACTAGTGCAATAGCTGGATTCTGGCAAAGTGGCACGATTGTATTGGTATCATTACCAATGGCTGTACCCGAAATATCTTCAACTTGGGATCCATTCGGATCGTCGGCGGTAACTGTGGCTGTATTGATAACTTCACCTGAATCTATATCTGCTTGCGTCAAGATATAACTACCAGTGTAAGTCCAGGTCTCATTTACCTGAAGTATGCCATCACCATCATCTCCCGAAACATACGCCTCATTTGGAATCAAGGCATCGGTAAGTTGAACATTGTTCAAACTAACATTTCCTTCATTGGTTATAGTAAATGTATAGTTGATCTGTTCTCCAGGCTGGCTGCAATCACCTCCATCATCGTAGGTTGCTGTTTTAACCAATGCGATAGAAGCATCCTGATTGGCCGTAGCTGTAGCGCTATCTTGATCGTCGATAGGTGTATCGCCTGCACCGTCACCATCGGTATCAGCCATACCCGTTCCTGTAGCCGTATTTGTAAAACTACCTGCATCAATGTCTGCTTGGGTAATGGTGTGTTGAGCGGTAAACACCCATGCCTCACCAACATCAAGGGCTCCGTTCGTATTTGTGTCACCGCTGGCATATACCGGTCCAGGAGCATCTGCTTGTGGATCCGAAACATTAGGACTGTAAACCGTCACATTACCATTATTGGTAAAAGTTATTTGGTAGAAAATGATATCCCCTACACTATCATAAGGCGAACCAGATGTGATTACTTTATTCAAAGCACCGCTTGGTGTTTGTTCTGCTTGAGCCGTGGCATCATCGGTATCTTCAACCGCTGTGTCGCCAGTTCCATCTCCATCTGTATCAGCTTCTCCACTACCAGTAGCCGTATTCGTAAAACTACCCGCATCAATGTCGGCTTGGGTAATTGTATGTTGGGCAGAATACACCCAAACTTCACCCACGTCTAACGCACCATCGGTATCTGTATCACCTGAAACATAGGCAGGTGGATTATCGGCGTCAGGATCGGTGACCGCTGGATTATAAATGGTCACATTTCCATCATTGGTAAGCGTAATGTTGTATACAATTACATCACCCACCGCATTATAGGGAGAACCAGAACTGATTGTTTTATTGATTTCCATGGATGGAGTTTGACATATGGTCAAACTCAACTGGTTACTTGTTGCGCTTACCGTACCAAGTGCAGAATCAGAATCTACTGAAGCGGTATTGTTCACAACTCCAGCATCAATATCGGCTTGGGTTACAAGGTAAAATGCATTGAAAGTCCATACTTCACCAATACTCAGTACCCCGTCCCCTCCTACGTCGGAAGAACCAGGTCCATTAATAGTCACCGGTGGAACAGCATTTGCAAGCAAAGGGTCGCTAACCACAACATTGGTTAAATCGACATCACCTGTGTTTCCAACTACGAAGGTATACTCAATCTGACTGCCAACGCTGTATGCATTACAGTTGGTAATGTCACCATCCGCACCTTTTAAAATGGTAATTTCTGGGTTTTGGCATAATTCAACTGTTTCTGTGTCGGTTCCATTCACATTAAAGGAAGCACTAGATCCAGAAACCGTTCCATCAACATCTACCGTGTTATTTACGCTTCCAGCAACAATATCGGCTTGAGTAACGGTATACGATGCTGTGTAAATCCAAGTTTCACCAATGTCCAAGATACCGTTTGTATTGGTATCGCCACTATCAGGCCCTGGAATTGGGCTACCACTAATAAGTGGATCGGTAACAGAAACAGAGGAAATAGGTGCGTTTCCATTGTTGGAAACAGTAAAGGTATAGTCTATAGAACCACCCGCTGGAATTGGATTACAATTATTTGGATCATTGGGTGATGCTGTTTTGTCTATTGAAATTGAACAATTATAAAGCGTTAAAGTAACCGGTGTTCTTGTCGTACTTGAACAGGTTACATTATTGTCATCACTCACGGCCTCCGCGTAATAGGTAGTTGAACCTATGGCATCCAAAATTGGGTTTGTCACAAGATTTCCACCTGTAGCCGCATCATACCAAACCACAGATTCACCAGTACCGACAGTGGCTGAAGCCGTAAGGGTTTGTGGCGATTGCAGGTCGAAACATTCGGCTTGGTCTCCTCCACTTACAGGTGCATTCGGAGGGGTATCCACTTGAATAGTAGATTCTGTGGTTACACTCGGCAATTGACAATTTCCATTATTGTAAGAACCGTCATAAGACAGAATTGCTTTAAAATCACCTGTTAAAGGTCCTTGGCTTCCATCATAAACAAACTGACCGGATAAATCGGCGTTCAAATCGGTCGTTGGCCCGATGGTAACACTACCTACTTCCACATTGTTTAGATAGAAGGTCCAGGTAAATAGCAAGTCGAAAGGGGTACAAGAACCCGCAGTAAACGAGGCATCATAATTAATGGTATCCGAACAACCGACCTGAGAAATGGTAGGCGTTGTTAAATCGGGACAAGGAACACAGACCGTGGGGCTCGGGAAGGATTGTGAGACCTGTGTACAGGTTGAATCCTCATAATTTACAATAGTATCCCCAAAAGTTTGTTCACCACAGCTTGCTGCTGTGGTCGCTTCTATTTGATATATTAAGGTTAGGGTTTCGGTAGTGATATTACCAATATCCCATGTAAGTAAACTTGTTCCTGTACCAGAAGTAGTCCCCTGAGGTGCCGTACCAATACTAAATATTTCAAAACCAGCAGGTAATTGATCGGTTACTATGGCATCCTTGGCCGCGAATCCTAACTGACCTAAAATATCGTTATATATAGATTGAAGATCGGCGGCTGCTTCTGTAATAAACAGACCAGAATTTTGTATCTCATCTAAAACAAAAGTGGCGGCTAGTTGGTCATTACCACTAATCCCACCAAATAATCCAACTGAAAAAATAGATTGTTCATAATCTTCCCCATTCTTAGTGATGATCCAAGCATCTTGTCCTTCATTGATGGCATCGGTCATACATAAGGTACTGTTCGCTGGGTAAGGCGGAGGCGGTGTAGAACCATTACAGGATGTACCGTTCAGACGACGGTTGGTAACACCATCGGTGAGCAGCACAATGCTTCTTTCTGTAACGCAATCGAAGGTTCCTGCACTATTGAAATGATTTTCAGCAGTATCCATTGCACGGGCGATATTGGTACCCCCATTTGCAACCAAGCCTTCTATGGCACTAATAATAGCAGCTTCATTTGCCGAACCACTCAATGGGTAATCAACGGTGGCGCTTGTAGAATAGGAAACAATTCCGATTTTATTCAATCCAGTGGGATTATTATCGAAAAAGTTCTCCACGAAAGCCACGGCTGCATCAATTGCATAATCGATAGGCTCATTTGGATCGTTAGGGATATCAAATCCCATACTTCCCGAGCGGTCAATTACCAGAATAACCTCTTGCGGAACATCTGGTGCCATCCCGTCTATGGTCAGGGTCACATCGAATTGATTGCAATTATTTGCATTCGGTACGACATCCTTTGAAAGGGTTATATTTTGCGCATAAAGTGAGGAGACATTCCATAACAGAAAAGTCATCACAATGGCTACCGCTTTAAAGAAAAATCTGCTTTCTGTATTAGATTGCGTTTTCATAGAAAAAGTTTAAGGTTTAAACCTAAATTCGTTTAACCAAAGAAGGGTAGGTATAAAAAATTTGGAAGTTTGGGGCGGGGTGGTAGGTTCAAAAATAAATCAAACCGCACTAATCAGTGCGGCCATCCGAAACAAGCACTTGAAGCGGAAGAACAATTTCATCGGAACACTTTAGTGGTTTGGCCACTAATTCCAGACAATGCCAACTATTAACAACTGCTGAGGATCCCATTTCAACTTCAACAAGAATCTGAGCAGTTGAATTGGCCCGTACAGTTAATTGGTCAACGCCCTTACCGTTTTGTAATACTCGAACGACAAGGGGTGGATTTTGAATTGAGCTTATCACCTCTCCCCCTTTATTGTCTTCACATGGAACAGCGCTTATTTGAGTTGAAATAGTAAAGGTCTGAGGTGTTCTTTCATTATTCTTTACATCCACCTTGAAGACCGTTCCATCGTTCGGCATGATCATCCTCTTGTCTCTATTTCGGTGAGCTTGTAAAGAGGCGTCACAATTTTGTGCATTTAATTGTAAACCAAAAGTGAAAAATACTGCCATAATAAGGTAAGTACTTTTCAGCAAGTGTTTCGTTTTCATTGTAAGGTTGTTTATGTTGGATATATGTCCAACTTTCTTTCAAAAACAAATATACGTAGGAAAAAACCTATTATATAACTCTTAAACCAACTATTAGGTGAATCGAATAAAAAATCGGTTGAACTGCATAAAACACTTGGTATTCCTTTCATATTTTGTAAGAAATAACAGTAAGTGTATACACGTATACCCCTAATTTAGCGGCATTTAAAAATATATGACTGTAAGAACGGTACTTTAAGCTAACCTTAAGATATTGGACGAAATTTCATACTTAATTACCGTATATTTGCGCCCTAAATCGAATACACTATGTCCTTGCTCAAGGAGATCGCTAGAAGGAAAACTTTTGGAATTATTTCCCACCCAGATGCGGGTAAAACAACCTTAACCGAAAAATTATTGCTATTTGGTGGTGCCATTCAGGAGGCTGGTGCGGTGAAAAGCAACAAAATCAAAAAAGGAGCCACGAGTGACTTTATGGAAATAGAACGTCAGCGCGGAATTTCTGTGGCTACTTCTGTTTTGGCTTTTGAATATAAAAAATTAAAGATCAACATATTAGATACTCCTGGACACAAAGATTTTGCAGAGGACACCTATAGAACCCTTACGGCAGTAGATAGTGTTATTGTTGTAATCGATGTAGCAAAAGGGGTGGAAGAACAAACAGAGAAACTGGTAGAGGTTTGTAGAATGCGAAAAATCCCAATCATCGTTTTCATCAACAAACTAGACCGTGAAGGTAAGGATGCATTTGATCTTCTGGACGAAATCGAACAGAAATTGCAACTGCGGGTTACACCCCTCTCCTTTCCCATAGGTATGGGGTACGATTTCAAGGGTATCTACAATTTATGGGAAAAGAACGTAAATCTGTTCAGTGGTGATAGCCGAAAGAATATCGAAGAAACCATTGAGATAAAAGATTTAGATTCGGATGAATTGGACGCCCTTGTAGGTGAAAAAGCAGCAACAACCTTACGGGGAGAGATCGAATTGGTGCACGAGGTGTATCCAGATTTTGATAGGGAGGCCTATGTTCAAGGGGATCTTCAACCCGTGTTTTTTGGTTCGGCCCTCAACAACTTTGGGGTTAGAGAACTATTGGATTGTTTTATTGAGATTGCCCCATCGCCGCGTCCTAAGCAAAGCGACACTCGCTTGGTGCAACCTGAAGAAAAGGACTTTTCTGGGTTTGTATTCAAGATTCATGCTAATATGGATCCCAAGCATCGTGACCGATTGGCTTTTGTGAAAATTGTCTCTGGAGTTTTTGAGCGTAACACCCCATATCTTCATGTACGAAATGGGAAGAAACTCAAGTTTTCCAGTCCGAATGCTTTTTTTGCAGAAAAGAAAGAAGTGGTGGATGTTTCTTATCCCGGTGATATTGTGGGACTACATGATACCGGAAACTTCAAGATTGGCGACACCTTGACCGAAGGGGAAATCATGCAGTACAAAGGCATACCAAGCTTTTCTCCCGAGCATTTTAAATATATCAACAATGCAGACCCCATGAAAAGCAAGCAACTGGAAAAGGGTATTGATCAGTTGATGGACGAGGGAGTTGCTCAGTTATTTACTCTGGAATTGAACGGCAGGAAAGTTATTGGAACAGTGGGTGCCCTCCAGTTTGAAGTGATACAATACCGATTGGAGCACGAGTACGGGGCAAAGTGTTCTTACGAGGCCTTGAATGTTCATAAAGCTTGTTGGGTAGACCCAAAGGATCCAAAAAGTGAAGAATTTAAAGACTTTTTGAGGGTTAAATCGAAATACCTTGCCAAAGATAAGAGAGGGCAATTAGTATTCTTAGCAGATTCCGCATTTACCTTGCAAATGACACAACAAAAATATCCATCGGTGCATTTTCATTTTGTAAGTGAGTTTGAAAAGGTAGGTTAATCGTAGTAATAGATACGAATTTGCAATTCATCTTGACCGGATCCTAACCAAAGCTTTGCGGCACCGGTACCAACCGTTGATTCTACTTCGAGCTTACAGGCGAATAGAGCTGCATACGTTCCAGGGGGTAGCTTCACATAATCGGAACCCGTGGTTTGAAGATCTCTATATTCTCCAACCTCACTGTTATTATTGGAATAGTATTGACCATTTAAAGCTATAAGACCTGCCCAATCGCCACAATTGGATTCAGATGATGTTGGATTTATGCACCAAGGTTGCCCATTGATGTAATTTCCATCGGCATCGTATATGACCGGTGTGTTCGTGGGTTTATAGGGATCGGCCATATCGTTTACTTCAATGAAATAAACCCCGGTATGAATAACCCTAGCTTGGTTATCAAAGAGTCGCTTTTTTACCAGTGACTGAGCATCGTAAATTGACCAGGATACGGTATAGTTCACTTCCAATATAGCATTTTGCGTTAAAGTGAATACACATCCAGGCCAATCAATGGGTTCGGCTACAGGAGAATATCCCAGTCCCGTACCTGTCTGAACGACCATGCTAACCGGTGTTTCCGCGTCATTCAAATAGTTGCCATAGTCGATGAATAAATTAGCATTATCATCTAGCGCTCCCAAAACCAGATTTCCTTGAGCATCTACAAAGACTCTCGTAGTACTATCCGGACCTAGATTATCTATGTTGTTCGACGCATCCAAACCTTCCACCCGAACATTTTCTGTGGCTCCAGCCACATGCACCAGTTCTTGTGGATTAGTCGTATTTATGCCAACTTGTGCTACATGTGTAAGGAACATCATTTGGCAAATCAATACTGAGATATAGATTTTTCTTTTCATCACATTCATTCGAAAATCCTGATTTTCAAAAAATCCTCCGCCCCACCAAAACCCACACTTGTATAACTACCGTAATAATCTTTTACCCTTCCATAAAAGTAGAAGGTGTGGGTACCGGCTGGTAGTTTCATATACCCTTGACCATTCATGTAGGGATGGCCGGGTATTCCGCCATTATTGGATTCATAGTATAGTCCTTTAATGCCATATTTATCCGTGAGTTCACTTCCTGATAAACCATCACTATCAATATCCACCAAGAAATAGATACCAATCTGTATCGATTCCCCAGGGGTTGGTTCCAACCATGGCGGTGATTGTGTCATATCACTGCCCCGCACATAAGTGGTTACCCCGTATTTTACTTCCAAAAGTGCCGTTTTGGGCACTACCACTGATACAGCCCCTATAATTTGCGAGACATCCGACTGCGAAGTCGTATTATTGATCACCGTTCCGGTGATATCATAAGGATCTGAGAATCCATAAGGATTGTCAGGGATAAAATTGGGCACCTGAATTAGAAAATTGAGGGGTTCAATTCCCGATCCTGCACTTCCATATAACGAAAGATTTCCTTCACCGTCAACAAAAGCTGGTGACAACTTGACCCCATCATTGTAGACTGGACTATTTATCGCATCCAAACTTTCTATACGAATCGTAGCGTTCTCTCCAGCAATATGCAATTCCTGCTGGGGTTCGGTTGTTCCAATACCGACTTGGGCAGTACCAATGCTGCATACAATAATTAGTACTATACAAGCTATCAACTTCATTTTTCGTTCTTTAACTAATGCAATCTGAAAAACAAAAAATCTTCAGCTACTGCAAACTCTACATATGTTGGGCGCGACTGTGTTCCTGTGGCACCCGACCATTTTACATTGGAAGATACTTCACCAACGATATCGATGGTGTAGGTACCCGCTTGTTCAAATCGTATATAAACAGTATGCCCATTATAGAATGGCCCGTCGACACTATTTAGGGAACCGCTAGTATAGGACTTGGAACTGGGACCATATTTTCTATTGGCAATACCATCACTGGTATCTGGATCCGGACTTACCTTAATATAGTTCGTGACTCGTCTGGCCAACAAATCGTCTATTATTGTATAGGTATTATCCTTGTAAATAGTGTGGCTAATGGCATATTTGGCTTCTAAAAGGGTGGGGCGATTAAGAGTGATTGTATATGATTTAATCACCGTAGTAGCGACGCCGTCATTGTCTGTGCCCAACAATTCCACCGAGCTATTGGGCAACGAAGTGTCGTCCAAGGCATCCGTAGCTTCAGAGTTCAACAATACTTTTAATTCTAACGTGAAATCCCCGAATTCGTCGACGTACAGGGGATAGGTATTATCGGACATCTCTCCATCATTGTCGATATCCCCACCATTATAAATGCTGTTGGTAGCATTCAAGCTTTCAACACGCAAGGTTCCAGTCGTTGAAGAAATATGAAGTTGCTCCTGTGGATCGGTAGTATTAATTCCTACTTGAGCCCAGGTACTCCATGATAGACATGTCAAAAAAAGTACAACTACTTTTCCCATACTCAGTTGTTGGTTAAACCGAGCATAAATAGTTTTACTATTCCAAAAAAAACTAATTAGATTCGTACAATGTCCAGATAGGAATGGGGCCCAAAGCGGGTACTAAATGGGGATGGACATGTCAGTTAGTAGACGCAATATGTAAGACAAATGTAGGAATTATTTTTATATAATTGGTTTTCAGTATATTAAAATTTTCCATTTAACATACCTTAAGGCCCAACCCTACTGTATTTTATGCCTCTCCCGTGGGTCCAAAATTGATAGGCATAGGAGCTTGCTGATAATCCTTTATCTCACCATGAGCCGATTCAAATCGAGCAACATTATCGTTTAAGGCCTTCAAAAAGCGTTTGGCGTGTTGTGGGGTAAGTACGATTCGAGCCTTTACTTTGCTTTTGGGAACACCGGGCATAATGGTAACAAAATCTACCACAAATTCCGATTGGGAATGATTGATAATAGCCAAGTTGCTATAAATTCCTTGGGCGATGTTTTCATCCAATTGAATGTTGATCTGTCCTTGTTTGGGTTTTTTCTCTTCAGCCATGACTATTTTATTTTTAAAAAACTTGCGCCCCCGGAGGAGCGCAAGTTTCAATAATTATATTAGTTAAAATTAACTTCTTGTTTTGCTTGGGTCATTTCCTCAAGCTCTTCTTTAGAACCAACGATAATGTGATCGTATCTTCTCATACCGGTACCGGCTGGAATCTTATGACCTACGATTACGTTTTCCTTCAATCCTTCCAATTCATCTACCTTACCACTTACCGCAGCTTCATTCAATACTTTAGTAGTTTCCTGGAAGGAAGCAGCAGAAATGAACGACTTGGTTTGAAGTGATGCTCTGGTGATTCCTTGAAGTACAGGAGTTGCAGTAGCTGGTACCGCATCCCTAGCTTCTACCAACGCTTTATCCTCACGTCGTAGAATGGAGTTCTCATCCCTTAATTCTCTTAAAGTAATGATCTGACCTTCTTTCAAGTTTTCTGAATCTCCTTTGTTCTCTACAACCTTCAATCCGAAAATCTTATCGTTTTCTTCAATGAAGTCATCTTTATGAACCAATTGGTTTTCCAGGAACAAAGTATCTCCTGGATCTACAATCTGAACTTTACGCATCATCTGACGCACTACAACTTCAAAGTGCTTATCGTTGATTTTCACCCCTTGTAGACGGTATACTTCCTGAACCTCGTTCACCAGATACTGTTGTACAGCCGATGGTCCTTTGATGTTCAAGATATCTTCAGGCGTGATGGAACCATCAGACAATGGGCTTCCTGCACGTACATAGTCGTTTTCCTGTACCAAGATTTGGTTGGAAAGTTTCACCAAGTACTTCTTCACTTCACCCAATTTGGATTCCACGATGATTTCACGGTTACCACGTTTGATTTTTCCGAAAGAAACCACACCGTCGATTTCACTTACCACTGCAGGGTTGGATGGGTTACGGGCTTCGAACAATTCGGTTACCCTTGGAAGACCTCCCGTAATATCTCCAGCCTTTGCTGATTTACGTGGAATCTTTACCAAAATCTTACCTACCTTGATCTTTTCGTTATCATCCACCATCAAGTGAGCTCCAACAGGCAAGTTATAGGAACGAATCAATTCTCCCTTAGCCCCTAAAATTTGAAGGGTTGGAATTCTACGTTTGTCACGAGATTCTGAGATCACTTTTTCTTGGAAACCGGTTTGTTCGTCGATTTCAATCTGATAAGTTATCCCTTGCTCGATATTTTCGTATTTAATCTTTCCAGCAAATTCGGAAATGATTACCCCGTTATAAGGATCCCACTGACAAATAACATCTCCCTGCTTCACTTTTGCTCCGTCTTTAACGAATAAAGTGGAACCATAAGGAATGTTATTGTTACTTAGGGTAATACCTGTCTTTTCGTCTACCAACTTAGCTTCAGTAGTACGGGAAATAACGATATCTACCGCTTTTCCTTCCGCATCTTCTCCTTTTACGGTTTTCAAATCCTCTATTTCGATGATACCATCAAACTTAGCAAGGATTTTGTTCTCTTCAGAAATGTTACCGGCAATACCCCCTACGTGGAAGGTACGAAGTGTAAGCTGTGTACCAGGCTCTCCAATCGATTGCGCTGCAACAACTCCAACGGCTTCACCAATCTGAACCATCTTGTTGGTTGAAAGGTTACGTCCGTAGCACTGAGCACAGATACCTTTCTTAGCCTCACAGGTTAAGGCCGAGCGTACTTCCACTGTCTCGATTGGAGATGCTTCTATACGATCTGCGATAACATCGGAAATATGGCCACCAGCTTCCACCATCAACTCTTTGGTCAACGGGTGGTATACATCATTCAAGGAAGTTCTACCCTTGATTCTTTCAGATAAGGATTCCACAACCTCTTCATTCTTCTTCAATGCCGTTACCTCAATACCTCTCAAGGTACCGCAATCCTCTGTATTGATGATTACATCTTGAGAAACGTCTACCAAACGACGGGTCAAGTACCCAGCATCGGCCGTTTTCAAAGCCGTATCCGCAAGACCCTTACGAGCACCGTGCGTAGAGATAAAGTATTCTAAAATGGAAAGACCTTCCTTAAAGTTCGAAAGAATTGGGTTTTCGATAATTTCACCACCACCGGAGTTGGATTTTTTAGGCTTTGCCATCAAACCACGCATACCGGTAAGCTGACGGATTTGCTCTTTTGATCCCCTCGCTCCAGAATCCAACATCATATATACCGAGTTAAATCCTTGTTGATCCTCGCGGATACGTTTCATGGACAGTTCAGTAAGTTCAGCGTTGGTGGCAGTCCAAATGTCGATCACCTGATTATAACGTTCGTTATTGGTAATCAATCCCATGTTATAGTTCTGAATAATACCATCTACTTGGGCATTGGCCGAATCGATCATGGTTTGCTTTTCCGCAGGAATAATAATATCCCCTAAGCTGAAGGACAACCCTCCTTCGAAGGCGAATTTATACCCTTGATCTTTGATGTTATCCAGGAAGTTTGCAGTAACTGGAACGGAAGTAATCGACAAGATACGACCGATGATATCCCTTAGGGATTTCTTAGTCAAAACTTCATTGATAAAACCAGCCTCTTCTGGCACGCTATCGTTAAAGATTACCCGACCTACAGTGGTCTCGATAATTTTGGTAACCAATTTCCCGTTTTCATCAAGGTCTTTGGTACGTACTTTTATTTCGGCATTCAAATTGACTTTACCTTCGTTGTAGGCAATGAACACTTCCTCTGGTGAATAGAACGTTAGTCCTTCCCCTTTCACTGGATGTTCTGGAGTCGATTTTCTTGACTTTGTCATGTAGTAAAGCCCCAATACCATGTCCTGAGACGGTACCGCAATTGGAGATCCGTTTGCAGGGTTTAGGATATTGTGGGAGGCCAACATAAGCAGTTGGGCTTCCAAAATCGCTTCTGGTCCCAATGGCAAATGCACCGCCATCTGGTCCCCATCGAAGTCGGCGTTAAATGCCGTACACACCAATGGGTGTAATTGGATTGCCTTACCCTCAATCAGTTTCGGCTGGAAGGCTTGAATACCCAAACGGTGCAAGGTAGGAGCACGGTTCAATAATACTGGATGTCCTTTCAGAACATTTTCCAGGATGTCCCAAACAACGGGCTCTTTTTTATCGATAATCTTCTTAGCAGATTTAACGGTTTTCACAATACCTCTTTCGATCAGCTTACGAATCACGAAAGGCTTGTACAGTTCAGCCGCCATATCTTTTGGAAGACCACATTCGTATAATTTCAATTCAGGACCTACAACGATTACCGAACGAGCAGAATAATCCACACGTTTACCCAATAGGTTCTGACGGAAACGTCCTTGCTTACCTTTCAAAGAATCGGAAAGGGATTTCAATGGACGGTTACTATCTGTTTTAACCGCAGATGATTTTCTGGTGTTATCAAACAAAGAATCTACAGATTCCTGAAGCATACGCTTCTCATTACGCAAGATTACCTCAGGCGCTTTGATTTCCATCAAACGCTTCAAACGGTTGTTTCGAATAATCACACGACGGTACAAATCGTTCAAATCGGAAGTTGCGAAACGCCCTCCATCCAATGGCACCAAAGGACGCAATTCTGGTGGAATTACAGGGATGACCTTCATAATCATCCACTCCGGTTTGTTTTCACGGTTTAAGGCGGCCTCACGGAAGGATTCCACTACCTGCAAACGCTTCAACGCCTCTGTTTTACGTTGTTTGGAGGTTTCATTGTTGGCCTTGTGTCGCAATTCATAAGAAAGGGCATTCAAATCGATACGCTGAAGCAATTCCACCAAACATTCAGCACCCATTTTGGCGATGAATTTGTTTGGATCATTGTCATCCAAATATTGGTTTTCCGCTGGAAGCGTTTCCAAGATATTCAAATACTCTTCTTCAGTAAGGAAATCCATTTTTTCAACAGGCTCTCCTTCTTCATTTTTTGCAATACCCGGTTGGATCACCACATAACGCTCGTAATAGATGATCATATCCAATTTCTTGGAGGGCAACCCTAATAGGTATCCAATTTTATTTGGTAAGGAACGGAAATACCAAATATGGGCTACTGGTACTACCAAGTTGATGTGCCCTACACGGTCTCTACGAACCTTCTTTTCCGTTACTTCCACACCACAACGATCACATACGATTCCTTTGTAACGGATACGTTTATACTTACCACAGGCACATTCATAATCCTTTACAGGACCAAAAATACGCTCACAGAAAAGACCGTCACGCTCTGGCTTGTGCGTACGGTAGTTGATGGTTTCTGGTTTTAATACCTCTCCGCGGGATTCCGCCAAGATAGCCTCTGGAGAAGCCAAACCGATAGAAATCTTATTGAATTTCTGTACTGTGTTTTCTTTATTTCTTGACATAATGCTGATACTAATCTTTTGTTTATTGAATTGGGAGGCTACTCCCTGCGAAACGGAAGGCCCCGCCGCAGCGGGGTATCACTCCTATTCCTCTAATCTGATATCCAGACCTAGACCTTTTAATTCGTGCATCAATACGTTGAACGATTCAGGTAATCCTGGTTCTGGCATGGTCTCCCCTTTTACGATCGATTCGTACGTCTTGGCTCGACCGATAACGTCATCAGATTTTACTGTCAATATTTCTCTAAGCGTACTGGAAGCTCCATAGGCCTCCAATGCCCATACCTCCATTTCTCCAAAACGCTGACCTCCGAACTGGGCTTTACCACCCAATGGCTGCTGCGTAATAAGAGAGTAGGGTCCGATAGAACGTGCGTGCATCTTATCATCTACCATGTGACCTAATTTCAACATGTAGATTACCCCAACTGTTGCTGGCTGATCGAAACGCTCTCCAGTTCCACCATCATATAGATAGGTATGACCGAATCTTGGAATTCCTGCCTTGTCTGTCAGTTCATTGATTTGATCCAAGGTAGCACCATCGAAAATTGGCGTCGCATATTTCTGACCCAACTTCTGACCCGCCCATCCAAGAACTGTTTCGTAAATCTGACCGATGTTCATACGGGAAGGTACCCCTAGTGGGTTCAATACGATATCCACTGGTGTTCCATCTTCTAGGAATGGCATGTCTTCTTCACGAACGATTCGGGCAACAATACCCTTGTTTCCGTGACGACCCGCCATTTTATCACCTACTTTCAACTTACGTTTCTTGGCGATATAAACTTTGGCAAGTTTCAAGATACCTGCTGGAAGTTCGTCTCCCACAGAAATGGTAAATTTCTCACGGCGAAGATTTCCTTGAAGGTCATTCTCTTTAATCTTATAGTTGTGAAGCAAGTCTCTCACCAAACGATTGGTATCATCGTCGGTAGTCCAAGTTCCGGTAACCAAGTGGGTGTAATCATCCACTCCGTTCAACATCTTCAAGGTAAATTTCTTTCCTTTTGGGAATACTACCTCACCTAGATCATTGGCAACCCCTTGGGCTGTTTTTCCTCCAACGATGGCAAATAGCTTATCTACCAAGACGTCTTTCAATTCTTGGAACTTGCTTTCGTATTTCAATTCAAGTTCAGCGATATCCTCTTTATCCTTGGCACGCTTACGCTTGTCTTTGATTGCACGGGAGAACAATTTCTTATCGATTACCACACCGCTCAATGAAGGTGAGGCTTTCAAAGAAGCATCCTTCACATCCCCTGCTTTGTCACCAAAGATGGCACGCAATAGTTTTTCTTCCGGAGTTGGATCGCTTTCTCCTTTTGGAGTAATCTTTCCGATTAGGATATCACCCGGTTTAACTTCAGCACCAATGCGGATCATTCCGTTTTCATCCAAATCTTTGGTAGCTTCTTCGGACACGTTAGGAATATCATTGGTCAACTCTTCATTACCCAATTTAGTATCCCGAACATCCAAAGAGTATTCATCGATATGGATAGATGTAAAGATGTCTTCACGAACCACGCGCTCAGAAATCACTATCGCATCCTCGAAGTTGTATCCTTTCCAAGGCATGAAGGCCACCTTCATGTTTCTACCTAAGGCCAATTCACCTTTTTCGGTAGCATATCCCTGACAAAGAACCTGTCCTCTAGAAACACGATCTCCTTTACGAACGATCGGTTTCAAGTTGATGGAAGTACTCTGGTTGGTTTTTCTAAATTTAATCAGATCATAGGTTTTAGAATCCCCGTCGAAACTGGTCATACGTTCTTCTTCGGTACGATCATATTTGATGGTGATTTTTTGAGCATCTACATACTCAACAACTCCTTCTCCCTCTGCGTTAATCAATACTCTGGAGTCTGAAGCTACTTGACGCTCCAATCCTGTACCTACGATAGGCGACTCGGCTCGCAACAATGGTACGGCCTGGCGCATCATGTTCGATCCCATCAGGGCACGGTTCGCATCATCATGCTCCAAGAAAGGAATCAAGGAAGCCGAGATGGACGCGATCTGATTAGGAGCAACATCCGCAAAATTTACCTGTGATGGATCTACTACTGGGAAGTCACCTTCCATACGTGCAATTACACGATCTGTTTCTATCGTACCATCATCCTTTAATGGAATGTTGGCCTGTGCAATCAACTGATCTTCTTCCTCTTCTGCGGAAAGATATATCGGTGCATTTTCGATATCTATTTTTCCTTTGGAAACCTTACGGTAAGGTGTTTCTATAAATCCGAGGTTATTCACCTTTGCGAATACTGAAAGTGAAGAAATCAAACCGATATTCGGACCTTCAGGGGTTTCGATCGGACACAAACGACCATAATGAGTATAGTGTACGTCACGAACCTCGAATCCGGCACGCTCACGGGAAAGACCTCCTGGTCCAAGAGCAGAGAGACGACGCTTGTGCGTGATCTCCGCCAATGGATTGGTCTGATCCATGAACTGAGAAAGCTGGTTGGTTCCGAAGAAGGAATTGATCACAGAAGAAAGTGTCTTCGCATTAATCAAATCGATTGGCGTAAACACCTCGTTATCGCGAACATTCATTCGCTCACGGATGGTACGCGCCATACGTGCCAATCCAACTCCGAATTGCTGAGACAACTGCTCGCCTACGGTACGCACACGACGGTTGCTCAAGTGATCGATATCATCGATCTCTGCCTTCGAATTGATCAGCTCAATTAGATATTTTACGATGGTAATGATATCTTCCTTGGTAAGCACTTGCTTTTCCATTTCGATATCAAGACCTAATTTTTTATTCATACGATAACGACCTACCTCACCCAAGTTGTAACGTTGATCACTGAAGAACAACTTGTTGATGATTCCACGGGCGGTTTCCTCATCGGGTGGTTCGGCGTTACGCAATTGTCTATAGATGTGCTCTACCGCTTCTTTTTCAGAGTTGGTAGGGTCCTTTTGCAAGGTGTTATGGATAATTGCATAATCCGCTTGCAGGTTATCCTCCTTGTGCAACAAGATAGTTTTGGTACCAGAATCGATGATTTCGTCCAAGTGTTCCTTTTCAAGAACAGTATCACGATCTAAGATGATTTCGTTTCGCTCGATTGATACTACTTCACCTGTATCTTCATCCACGAAATCCTCGTGCCATGTCTTTAACACACGGGCAGCCAATTTACGGCCCAAGTATTTTTTCAATCCGGTTTTGGAAGCCTTTACCTCTTCTGCCAAGTCGAAGATTTCAAGGATGTCCTTATCTCTTTCGAATCCGATGGCTCGGAAAAGCGTGGTTACCGGTAATTTTTTCTTACGATCGATATAGGCGTACATCACGCTATTGATATCGGTCGCGAATTCAATCCAAGATCCTTTGAACGGAATCACACGGGCTGAATACAATTTGGTACCGTTGGCGTGGAAAGATTGGCCAAAGAATACCCCTGGGGAACGGTGTAATTGAGAAACAACCACTCGCTCGGCACCGTTGATAACAAAGGTTCCACTAGGTGTCATGTAAGGGATAGTACCCAAGTACACATCCTGTACGATGGTTTCAAAATCTTCATGCTCCTCATCGGTACAGTAAAGCTTTAATCGTGCCTTAAGTGGTACGCTATAGGTCAATCCTCTTTCGATACATTCTTGAATGGTATAACGTGGTGGATCCACGAAGTAGTCAAGAAATTCAAGTACGAATTGGTTTCGCGTGTCGGTGATGGGGAAGTTTTCCATGAAAGTCTTATAAAGACCTTCGTTGCCTCTTTCTTCTGACTTGGTTTCCAGTTGGAAAAAATCCTGGAAGGATTTAATCTGGATGTCGAGGAAATCCGGATATTCCGGTTTGTTTTTAACAGAAGAAAAATTCAATCTTTCAGTTTGCGTTGCTGACATCTATGGACGGAATTTTAATTAAAAAATTAGAGTTTTGCGTATGCCGAAATGTATAAACCTTTATATACGCAAAATGGTTTAGGTCTCAACCGCCTTGGGCAAAGACCTAAACCTTAAGGTTTGAAGGAGAGGGGCTTATTTAAGCTCAACCTCAGCTCCAGCTTCTTCCAACTGAGCTTTAAGAGCTTCAGCTTCGTCTTTAGCAACACCTTCCTTAATTGGAGATGGAGCGCTATCAACTAGATCCTTAGCTTCTTTAAGACCAGCACCAGTTAATTCTTTAACTAGTTTTACTACAGCCAATTTAGAAGCACCAGCGGCTTTAAGGATTACGTCGAATTCAGACTTTTCTTCAGCGGCGTCACCACCACCAGCAGCAGGACCAGCAGCAACTGCAACAGCAGCAGCAGCAGGCTCGATGCCATACTCGTCTTTCAATATTTGAGCTAACTCGTTAACTTCTTTTACAGTTAGGTTAACCAATTGTTCTGCAAAATCTTTTAAATCTGCCATTTTCTATCGTTTTAAGTGTAATTTTTAATTTATAGTTTTTAATTAGTGCAATACGTTAGATTACCCTTCGCGTTCTGATAGGGTTTTAACAATTCCTGCAATGGTACCACCACCACTCTTAAGAGCAGAGATAACATTCTTGGCAGGAGATTGAAGCAATCCGATGATATCTCCAATAAGTTCTTCCTTGGATTTGATTTCAACCAATTTATCCAATTGGTCATCACCGATATAAATTGCTTCTTCAATAAAAGCCCCTTTCAAGAGCGGACGATCGGATTTCTTACGGAATTCCTTGATTACTTTCGCTGGAGCATTTCCAACTTCGGCAACCATCAAGGAAGTGTTTCCTTTCAAGACGCTGGTCAATTCACCAAAGTCTTTATCAGAACTTTCCATCGCCTTCGCCAACAAGGTGTTCTTAACTACATTCAACTTCACTCCCGCTTTAAAGCAAGCGCGACGCAAGTTGGAAGTATTGGCTGCATCCAAGCCTGAGATATCGGCCAAATAAATATGGGCGTTCTCGGCTAGCTGTGCAGTCAACTGTTCAATTACTACGGATTTTTCTTCTCTAGTCATTTCTTACAATTTTACTACTCAGCATAGCGCTTGGAGTCGATTTCCACACCAGGGCTCATAGTCGAAGACATATAGATACTCTTGATGTATACTCCTTTTGCAGCTTGAGGCTTCAATTTTACTAATGTTGATAATAGTTCTTTAGCGTTTCCAGCAATCTTCTCAGCATCGAAGGATACTTTTCCAATCGCCGCGTGAACGATACCGGTCTTATCAACTTTAAAGTCGATTTTACCAGCTTTCACTTCAGAAACCGCTTTGGCGACGTCCATGGTTACCGTACCAGTCTTTGGGTTAGGCATCAAGCCTCGAGGTCCTAGGATACGTCCTAACGGTCCTAGTTTACCCATAACACTCGGCATGGTTACAATCACGTCGACATCGGTCCAACCTCCTTTAATTTTATCGAGGTATTCATCCAAACCAACGTAGTCGGCCCCTGCTTCTTTAGCTTCCGCTTCCTTATCGGGGGTTACCAAAGCCAACACCTTAACATCTTTACCAGTTCCGTGAGGAAGGGTAACCACTCCACGAACCATTTGGTTCGCTTTACGTGGATCAACGTTAAGACGTACAGCAAGGTCTACAGATGCATCGAAATTAGCGTTGGTGATTTCTTTTACCAAAGCAGAAGCTTCAGCCACAGTATACGTCTTGTTAGGCTCTATCTTGGCCTGGGCTTCTTTTTGCTTTTTTGTTAATCTTGCCATTTTCTAGATTCTTTTTCTTGATTAAAAAGGTGCAGCACCTCTAATTTTCACTCCCATTGAACGTGCAGTACCGGCAACCATTTTCATGGCAGATTCTACGGTAAACGCGTTCAGATCCGGCATCTTGTCTTCAGCAATCGCCTTAACCTGATCCCAGGTAATGGTAGCTACTTTTTTAACATGGGGCTCTCCAGATCCTTTTTTGATCTTGGCAGCCTCAAGGATTTGTATCGCAGCTGGTGGGGTTTTCACGACGAAGTCGAAAGACTTGTCCTTATACACCGTAATTGCAACTGGCAACACTTTTCCTTGTTTGTCCTGTGTTCTTGCATTAAACTGCTTACAGAACTCCATGATGTTTACACCTGCAGCACCTAAAGCGGGTCCAACTGGTGGAGACGGGTTAGCGGCTCCTCCGCGAACTTGTAGCTTTACAATTTTAGATACTTCTTTTGCCATTGTTTACATTTTAAAACCGGTTTTTCTAATGTGGAAGCCTAAGAAAAAACCTATTATATAGCGTGTAACATTTAAATTTTCTCAACCTGCATATAGCTTAATTCCAATGGTGTTTTTCTTCCGAAAATCTTCACCATTACTTCAAGCTTACGTTTTTCTTCGTTGATCTTTTCAACCGTTCCATTGAAACCATTGAATGGTCCATCGATTACTTTTACGGTTTCCCCGATCACGTAAGGGATATTTATATTCTCGTCCTGAACCGCCAATTCATCTACCTTACCTAGCATACGGTTCACTTCCGACTGGCGCAATGGCACAGGATCCCCTCCTTTGGTTTCCCCTAAAAAGCCAATCACACCATTGATTGATTTGATGATATGCGGAATTTCACCGGCCAAACTCGCTTGGATCATTATATACCCGGGAAAGTACACCCGTTCTTTATTGATCTTTTTCCCGTTGCGGATTTGAATAACCTTTTCGGTGGGCACCAATACTTGATCAACATAATCTTGCAACCCCAAACGCGTGATTTCCGACTCGATATAGGATTTGATTTTGTTTTCTTGGCCGCTCACAGAACGCACCACATACCACTTTTTTGTACTTTTTGTTTCAGTCATTTCGTTAGGATTTTATCCATTGAAAGTATTGACCAACAACTTTACTAAATACTGAATCGATACCCCAAATAGCCAATGCCAAAACCACAGAAAATACTGCTACTACTACAGTTAGGCGTTGCGCTTCCGACCAAGAAGTCCATGTTACATGGTTCTTCAGTTCGTTATAGGATTCTTTGATGTAATTTATCATCAGTGTCGTTTTTTATTTCTCAGCCTTTGGAGCTATTTTGTCTTCACACGGGTTGAGAGACTCCCCTTGACTCCGCTCGGGATAAAC
>CAZOSF010000047.1:15573-20940 GCA_964582415.1 uncultured Alteromonas sp. | reverse complement strand
TTCTAAGAAACAGCGGCAAATTAACTTGTAACCCAGCAAAATAATTGGCGGTATTGAAGCTGTTCAAGGCATCCGGGGTTTGGGAATAGAACGAATATTCTAAATTCACCTCAGGCAGCAGTCCGTTTAATTTTAATCTTCTATCAATTCGCAACTGTTCCACTTTTTGCTCAAGGATCGCCACTTTGGGATGGTTCTCGAGCCATTCCGATTGTAATCCCGAATAACTGGCCAGCAATAAGCGATCAACTGTTTCCCAAGAAAGTTCCTCTGGAGAAGCCGTTTCTGTAAGCTCGATGGGCACATTGTTTTCCAACCATAGAAAGTTGGAAAGGCGAAGCCCCATTTTGATACGATTTAAGCGTGCCTGCTCTAAATCCAATAATCTATTTTGCAGGGTAACCTTTGCTTCGGTGCTATCAATGGCGGGTGTATCCCCCACTATAACAGCGGAACGCACCCCTTGAAAACGAATACGGGCATTTTCTACAAAGGATTCCTGAACCTTAACCTCCCTTTCAGCCTGCCACCAAGCAAAATAGGCCAGGGAAGCTTCGTAGAGAATTTGATTCAGTAAAAGCTCCTGTTCTGCTCGGGATTGCTCTCGATAACTTTTTGCTTTGCGCAACGCCGCCCTTCTATCATCGATTAGTAAACCTTCCAATACTGAAACAGATATACCTGCAGAATACAATCCATCTTCTGGAACCGTGTTTTCTGGATTCAAATAGAGTCCAGAATTGCTTTCCCAACTCCCCTTGAGTTCAATGCCATACCAAGTAGGAATCTTAAATACGGCCTTCATCTTGTCGTAATACTCCGTATCCTTGAAGTCTTTTCGCTGTGAATTGAAACCCAATTTAGGATCGAATGCCCCTCTTGCCTGCAGCAATTGTGCTTCCCCCTTGGCTAATTGCAACTCGGCCTGTTTCGCAATGGGGTGATTTTGCTTCACCCACCCCAAAAACTCTTCCAAGGACAATACCCCTTCAGTTGGCTCTTGAGCCAACATGGAAGCAGAAAACAAAAAGAATATGACAAACCAATTACGCATAATACTATTTCTTTTTTTCATCCACTTGAGGTTGGTAATAGTCTGGGGGGAATCCATTCAACTGACGCCATAGTTCATACCATATAGGAACATCCTCCAATAAAGCCAAGGTAAAGGCACCCGATCCCACGCGAACCCCTGTGGGCCACGGGTGATCCATCGGGTCGGGAGCAATTAGAATTCGATATTTACCATTCTCACTGATGAAATTTTCAATGGCTACCACCATACCCCCATAGGTCCCATAAGAAAGGTTCGGCCAGCCTCGGAATACAATGGCGGGCCAACCATCGAACTGAATCCGCACTTTCTCCCCCATTCGCACCAACGGCAAATCGATTGGGTCTACATAGGTCTCCACTGCTAAATCGTGCAAGGCAGGCATGATTCTCACCAAACCTTCGCCTTCCTTAAACGCTTCACCAATTCCCCCTTTAATTGCCTTGTTGATATAGCCATCCTGAGGCGCCAATACAAACTGCATCGAGGTTCGAATCTGATAGTTCGAAAAATCGTTTTCCAATTTAGCTACCTGGGCTTTGGCTTCCAACTGACTCGATTGTGCTGAAAAGCGATCGCTTCTAACTTTCGAAATCTTATCGCCATATTCTGCCTGAATGCGTCCCAACTCCATCTGCCAGTTCAATACATCATTCTTCGAAGCCAAATATTTATTTTCCTGGGAAATCAATTTAGCTTGCGTTTCTTGCAGTTTTAGTTTTTTTGCCTCTAAATCGGTCATGGACTTCAAACCTTCTTGCATCAACGTATTGGTACGGTCGTACTGTCTTTCTGCAATGGTCAAATTGGTTTTGGCCGCCTCCCAATCGATACTATCACTCACAACTTTCAGCCTCGCCTGAGCAAGTTTGTTCTGAGCTTGTTCCAATTTTAAGCCTTGCTCTTGGTTTAAGGCACCTATTTGTGTTTGCAGGGCTTTCATTTTCTCTTCGTAAGAGACCACGGAAAGCTCTTTGGCATCCAATTGTTGCTCCGTTCTGTTCAACAAAGAAGGATCGAAATATTCACTTTTAATTTCAGAAATACGCAAAATAGTATCCCCCTTTCGAACAAAATCCCCTTCCTTCACATACCAATGCTCTATCCTTCCAGGAATAACCGATTGAATAGTTTGGGGACGCTGATCCGGCTTTAAGGTGGTAAGATAACCACGTCCCGATATGGTCTGCGTCCAAGGCAAGAATAGAATGATCAAAAACATTATGGCAAAGGCCATAAGGAATCGATTGAAGTATTTGAAATGTCTTCTTTCAAATACTTTCCTACTCGATGCAAAATCATCAATATTCCAAGGTGTTTTTCTCATAGTCGCTTACTAGTTAATCGTTTTGATTCTTCCCTTCTCCATCACTAAGGTTCGGTTCATTTTATCCTTCCAATAAGAATTGCTGCTTACCACAACCAAGCTCCAGGGATGCTTTGGGTCGGTTAAATAATCGATAAGTTTGGTGATTTCTTCCTTATCGAAAAACTCGAAAGGTTCTTGTAGCAATAGCATTTTGGGCTTTTTCAATAGTGCCCTGGCCAAGATGATTTTCCGGGAAACCACATGGGAAAGCATCTTACCTTCCGGATATAGCTTCGTATCGAGTCCATTCTTCAACTTTTTCACAAAATTGTTCAATCCCATTAGGTCAATGACCTGCATAATCTCCTCCACCGTAGCCTCTGTATTTCCGAAGGTGAGGTTTTCTCTTAAGCTTCCTTCAAATGGTGTCTCTTCCAAAAGGGACAAACCGATTTGAGCACGGTAGGAATTAAGGAAAATGCTGGACAAGTTTCTTCGATTCACATAAATCGTTCCTTGGGTTGGAGCCTCAACACCGGCAAGCAATCGCAGAAGCATTCCTTTTCCGGAACCACTGGACCCCAAAACCAGAAGACGATCTTTAGGGGCAATTTCCAAGGAAATGTCTTCCAGCAATAAGGTACCGTTCACCTGATATACGACCTCATCCCATTCCACAAGGATACCTTCTTCCTTTTTAACCAAACGCTCCCCTTCTTGAGGTTCAAGTTCTTTATCGATAACCTGTCCTAATTTCTCCAAGGAGGTTAGCACATCATAAAACGACTCCAAGCCAAGGATTAGTTTTTCTACTGAACTGATTATCAGAAGTATAATGATTTCAGCCGCAACGAATTGTCCGATGTTCATTTGCTGATTCAATACCAATAACCCACCCACTATCAAAAGTCCAGAGGTTACTAACAATTTGAAAACAATCATTTTGGAAAACTGAAACACCAAAATTTTAAAGTGTCCTTCACGTGCATCGATATAGTCGTTCACCAGGCGGTCATTCTTGTCCATGGCCAGTTGGGTCGCTCCAGATAATTTAAAACTCACCAAAGATCTGGCAACTTCCTGAATCCAATGGGCTACCCGATACTTGTTCTTCGATTCCTCTAGGCTAGTCTCAATCCCTTTTTGAGCAGAATATTTAAAAAGGATATATATGAGCAACAACAATAGCAAACCATAGATAATAAAGAACGGGTGATAAAATGATAGCAGTACCAATCCTAAAAGAATTTGCAACAAAGCCGCAGGAAGGTCTACCATAAGTTTGGAAACTCCTTTCTGAACAATCAGGATATCGAAAAATCTATTGGCCAACTCTGGTGGATAGTACGAATGCAATTCCGACATTTTAATTTTCGGAAACTGATAGGTGAAATCGAAAGCGGCCCGAGTAAATAATTTTTGTTGGATATTTTCGATGATTCGGAACTGAAACAATTGAAGCACACCTACAAACACGACACCCAGCGATACCAGAACCACCAAGACAATCCAAGAGGTACTGATTTGTGCCCCTTGAATAAGGTTGATGATGGCTTGAATTCCCAAGGGAAGGGACAAGCTTACCACTCCCGCGAAGATGGCATAATACAACACCTGTAGAACGTCTTTTCGTTCCATGTTGAGTAGGTTAATCAATCGTTTCCAGGCAATTAGGAAGGCTGAATTCATAGCGTAGTTTTCAAACTGTTAAATACCAATGAGCAGAAAAAGTCTTTTGAGGAATCCGTCCCTTGAAAATCGGTCAAGGTTGGAAAATGATCTTTTAGGAACTGCTGATGCAAGGTTCCTTCCACCACGGTACTGGCCAAACTAAGGCAGTAGGGATAGTTCGGGGCAACCTCGGAAATCATTTCACTTAAACGCAGTACCAAACGTTTATAAACAGAGAAGAAACCCTGTTTGTTTTCAGTATCCACTTCCTTGGTCAGATAGGATTTGGAATATTCATTCACAATGATACGATGAAGCACCTCCTCGTTAATATGTGAAAAGTTGGTATCCTGTAAAATATTGGAGGAAAAAACCTCAATAGCCTTTCGAAGCTTTTCTTCCCTATCTGAAATATTGGTAGTTTCAAAAACCAACTTATACTCCAGCCATCCCCAATACCAAGAAGCTAAATACAACAGCAACATATGCTTGTTTTCAAAATAGCGGTAGATGGAACTCTCATTCGATTGGATGCGCTCGCCCAGTTTTTTGAAGGTAAATAGCTCAAATCCCAATTCGTCTATGAGAAGAATCCCCTCTCCCACTATCTTTCGTCCCAGCTCGGAAGTTTCGGGGTCCTTTTTATAGAGCCCCTCGTGCACCATGACCTTCACCAATTGATTCAAAAACTTCATGTTAAAATATTTATTCGCAAATATAATAGTATTACTATCATATATGCGTGCTTTATATTTATTTTAACAAAAAATATTTATTTGCTTTGCTATGCATGCATAACATAATTTTGTATATTTGGTGCATAGATCAAAAACCCATGAAAGAAAAAACCATAGATTATGTTCTCCGGGCTACCTGGATGGCGGTATCCAAGATGTACAACGAGGAGGCCGGTAAGAAAGACAGCACTATGGCCACTGGATTCGCTCTAATCAGTATTGATCCAGAAGAAGGCACCCCCTCCACTTCTCTCGGACCTAAAATGGGAATGGAGGCCACTTCGCTTTCCCGAACCTTAAAAAATATGGAGCAGAAAGGACTCATATTTCGTACACCCAATCCATCCGATGGGCGTGGCGTGCTCATTCACCTAACTCCCTTCGGAAGGGAAATGCGTGAGTTTTCGAAAGGAGTAGTCTTCCGGTTTGATGAAGCCGTGAAAAAACATATTTCATCAGATGACTTAGCCACCTTCAAAAGAGTGGCGAACGAAATTCTCGATCTAATTCAATCTAAAAATATTTATACGACCGAAAAAACATTGGACTATGCCAAAAAGAAGAATTAATAAAGTAGCGGTTATCGGCTCTGGTAT
>CAZOSF010000047.1:12063-15473 GCA_964582415.1 uncultured Alteromonas sp. | reverse complement strand
GTGAAAGATGCAGATTGGATCATCGAGGTGGTGGTTGAAAGATTGGATATTAAACAGAAGGTGTTTGAAAACTTGGAAAAATACCGAACTCCCGGCACATTGATCACCTCCAATACCTCTGGTATTCCTATAAAGTTTATGAGTGACGGACGCAGCGAAGATTTTCAAAAGCATTTTTGTGGCACCCACTTCTTCAACCCACCCCGTTATTTGAAATTATTTGAAATCATTCCGGGTCCGAAGACCGATCCAGAAGTTCTTGAATTTTTAAATGGGTATGGGGAAAAATTTCTTGGAAAGACCACAGTGATCGCCAAAGACACTCCAGCCTTCATCGGAAATCGTATAGGAATTTTTGGCATCCAAAGCTTATTTCACTTGGTGAAAGATATGGGGCTCACGGTAGAGGAAGTTGACAAACTCACGGGTCCAGTCATCGGCCGACCCAAATCGGCTACCTTCCGCACTGTAGATGTTGTGGGTTTGGACACGCTGGTTCATGTGGCAAACGGCCTTTATGAAAACTGTCCAAACGATGAAGCTCATGAGCTCTTTAAACTACCTGATTTTGTACAAACCTTAATGGATAACGGATGGCTGGGAAGCAAAAGCGGACAAGGTTTTTACAAAAAGGTTCGAAAGGAGGATGGCAGTAGTGAAATTCTTTCCTTAGACTTAAATACCCTTGAATACCGCTCCAGTAAAAAAGCCTCCTTCCCTACCCTCGAGCTCACAAAAAGCGTTGATAAAGTAATTGATCGCTTCCCGATCCTAATAAACGGAAAGGACAAAGCGGCGGAATTCTATCGCAAGAATTTTGGAGCCATGTTTGCCTATGTCACCAACCGTATCCCTGAAATAACAGATGAGCTCTATAAGATTGATGCAGCCATGAAAGCAGGGTTTGGATGGGAACACGGTCCATTTGAAATATGGGATGCCATTGGCTTGGAGAAAGGGCTCGCTCTGGTTAATGATCTTGGTTTAAAGACCGCTGCATGGATTCAGGAAATGAAGGATGCAGGTATTGGTTCCTTTTACACGATTAAAGATGGAGCCACTTATTTTTACGATATCCCCCAAAAGAAACACATCAAAGTACCCGGACAGGACGCATTCATTCTTTTGAACAACATCCGTGAGAGTAAAGCGGTGTTCAAAAATTCTGGTGTCGTAATCGAAGATTTAGGGGATGGTATTTTGAATTGCGAATTCCAAAGTAAAATGAACAGTGTGGGTGGAGACGTACTTGCTGGTATCAACAAAGCTATCGATCTCGCAGAAGAGCAATTTGATGGCCTTGTCATAGGAAACCAAGGAGCGAATTTCTCAGTGGGCGCTAACATTGGGATGATTTTCATGATGGCAGTTGAACAGGAATACGATGAGCTTAATATGGCCATCAGACATTTCCAAAATACCGTAATGCGCTTGCGTTATTCTTCCATCCCTGTTATTGTCGCTCCACATGGTATGACCCTGGGAGGTGGTTGTGAAATGACGTTGCATGCCGATCGAGTAGTCGCAGCTGCTGAAAGCTATATTGGTTTGGTGGAATTTGGTGTAGGAGTAATCCCTGGTGGAGGAGGAAGCAAGGAAATGGCCTTACGTGCTTCCGATAGTTTTGCGAAAAATGATGTGGAACTCAACAGACTACAAGAGTATTTCCTAACCATTGGGATGGCCAAGGTTTCCACTTCAGCCTATGAAGCCTACGATTTGAATATTCTTCAACCCAGTAAGGATATCGTGGTGGTAAACAAAGACCGTCAAATCGCCACAGCAAAAGCCATTGCCCGTCAGATGGCAGACATGGGCTATACCCAACCCATTCCAAGAAATGATGTAAAAGTATTAGGAAAACAAGCTTTGGGAATGTTCCTGGTGGGAACCGATTCGATGGAGGCAGGTCATTACATCAGTGAACACGATCGAAAAATTGCAAACAAATTGGCCTATGTTATGGCGGGCGGTGATTTGAGTGAACCCAGTTTGGTAAGCGAACAATATCTCTTGGATTTGGAACGAGAAGCATTTTTGAGTCTTTGTGGTGAACGAAAGACCCTAGAGCGACTGCAACACATGATTCAAAAAGGGAAGCCTTTAAGAAATTAGATGTGAGATATGAGATGTGAGATGCGAGATTAAATTCATAGAAACAAATGCATAAACTCAATGACTTAATTGTGTGGCAAAAAGCCATCGAAATTTCCAAACAGATTTATCTGATGTCAGTCGACTTGCCGTCAGATGAAAAGTATGGACTTGTATCTCAGATGAAAAGAAGTGCGATTTCCATTCCTTCAAATATTGCTGAAGGAGCGGGCAGGAATTCCAACAATGAATTTCAACATTTTCTTGGAATAGCTAATGGATCTGCCTACGAGCTTCAGACACAACTACTATTGACCAAAGAATTAAAACTTATAAAGTCAGATAATATTAACCAATTACTAGAGCAGTGTAATGAGATACAAAAGATGATATACGCCTTAAAGAAGAGGCTATCATCCAAAGCCGATTAAAGCTATCTCAGTACTAACCTCTAGCATCTCAATACTTTAGTAAATGAAAACAGCATATATAGTTAAAGCATATAGAACAGCAGTAGGTAAGGCCCCCCGAGGATTGTTTCGGTTCAAGCGCCCCGATGAATTGGCGGCCGAAACCATCCAATTCATGATGAACGAGCTACCAAATCTCGAGAAAACAAGAATTGACGATGTTATGGTAGGAAATGCCATGCCGGAAGCAGAACAAGGCCTAAACATGGCCCGTCTTATTTCCTTGATGGGTTTAAAAATTGAAGATGTACCAGGGGTAACCGTCAATCGTTATTGTGCATCGGGTATTGAGACTATTGCCATGGCCACTGCTAAGATTCAAAGCGGCATGGCCGATTGCATTATCGCAGGAGGTGCTGAAAGCATGAGTTATATTCCCATGGGAGGATATAAACCTACACCCGATTACAAATTGGCCAAGGCGGGTCATGAGGACTATTATTGGGGAATGGGTCTTACTGCTGAGGCAGTGGCCAATCAATTTAAAGTTTCTCGGGAAGATCAAGATGAATTCGCTTATCACTCTCATCAAAAAGCACTAAAGGCGCAAAGTGAAGGTCGGTTTAAAGATCAAATCGTACCTATTGAGGTGGAACATACTTTTATCAATGCTTCGGGGAAAAAAGAAACAAAAACCTATACGGTAGCTACCGATGAAGGACCAAGGGCTGACACTTCTATGGAAGTATTGGCCAAATTAAAACCCGTATTTGCCGCTGGAGGAAGTGTTACCGCAGGTAATTCTTCACAGATGAGCGATGGAGCTGCCTTTGTTTTGGTGATGAGTGAAGAGATGGTTAAGGAATTAAACTTAGAACCTATTGCGCGTTTGGTGAATTTTGCGGC
>CAZOSF010000047.1:0-11963 GCA_964582415.1 uncultured Alteromonas sp. | reverse complement strand
CAACTGTTCGACGAAATGCGAAAGCGAAATATGAAAGGAAAATATGGCATGGTGACCATGTGCGTGGGTACAGGTCAAGGTGCTGCAGGTATCTACGAATTTTTGAATTAAAAAAAGCACTATGAATACAGAAAGGTTAAACAAAGAAATCCTACGTGGAGGACAATTTATTGTAAAGGAAACGTCTTCGGATGACATATTTACGCCAGAAGATTTTTCGGAAGAACAAAAAATGATGCGCGATTCTGTGCAGGAATTTGTGGATCGCGAAATCTGGCCTATTAAGGCAAGATTTGAAAAAAAAGACTATGCCCTTACCGAAGAGATCATGCGAAAGGCAGGGGAACTTGGGCTATTGGGAATCGCAGTACCTGAAGCATATGGCGGATTGGGCATGGGATTCGTTACCACGATGTTGGTGTGCGATTATATTAGTGGTGCCACCGGATCCATTGCAACTGCATTTGGTGCACACACCGGAATTGGAACGATGCCCATCACCCTCTACGGAACCGAAGAACAGAAAAAGAAATACGTTCCCAAATTGGCCACCGGAGAATGGTTTGGTGCCTATTGTCTCACAGAACCGGGAGCTGGTAGCGATGCTAACAGCGGAAAAACAAAAGCGGTTTTAAGTGAAGACGGAACGCACTACAAAATCAGTGGACAAAAAATGTGGATTTCCAACGCAGGATTCTGTAATCTATTTATTGTCTTTGCCCGTATAGAAGACGATAAAAATATCACTGGATTCATAGTAGAAAATGATCCCGCCAATGGGATTACCCTTGGAGAGGAAGAACATAAATTAGGTATTCACTCCTCCTCTACCCGTCAGGTATTTTTTAGCGATACCAAGGTGCCCGTGGAAAATATGCTATCCGAAAGAGGGAATGGTTTCAAAATCGCTATGAATGCGCTGAACATCGGTCGAATTAAATTGGCGGCAGCATGCTTGGATGCCCAGAGAAGGGTCACTTCGGAAGCGGTCAAATATGCCAACGAACGTATTCAGTTTAAAACTCCGATTGCAAAGTTTGGTGCCATCAAGTCTAAAATCGCAGAAATGGCAACTTCCACCTTCGTTGGGGAGAGTGCTTGTTACCGAGCTGCTAAGAATATAGAGGATCGAATTGCCCTGAGATTGGCCGACGGCAATAGCCATTCGGAAGCTGAATTAAAAAGTGTGGAGGAGTACGCTATTGAGTGCTCTCTTTTGAAGGTCGCGGTTTCTGAAGACATTCAAAATTGTAGTGACGAGGGTATCCAGATCTTTGGCGGTATGGGATTCAGTGCCGATACCCCGATGGAAGCTGCCTGGAGAGATGCAAGAATCCCTAGAATATACGAAGGAACCAACGAAATAAATCGCATGTTATCGGTTGGGATGCTAGTAAAGAAAGCCATGAAAGGTCATGTGGATTTATTAGGTCCAGCGATGTCAGTAGCCAATGAGCTCACAAGTATCCCGAGCTTTGATGTTCCCGATTATAGTGAAACTCTTTCCGAAGAAAAAGCCTTGATCGCCAACTTAAAAAAGGTATTCCTAATGGTGGCAGGAAGCGCTGTTCAAAAGTTTGGTTCGGAATTAGAAGAACATCAGCAATTATTGCTAGCAGCTTCTGATATTCTAATCGAAATCTATTTGGCGGAAAGTGCCATCCTTAGAGCCGAGAAAAACCACAAAAGAGGTAGTAAAAATGCTGACTATCAAGTTGCCATGGCTCAATTGTATTTATACCATGCAGTAGATATCATCACGAGCAAAGCAAAAGAAGGCATCGTCTCTTTTGCCGAAGGTGATGAGCAGCGCATGATGCTTATGGGACTTAAACGTTTTACTAAATATCAAAATATTCCGAATGTTGTCGCTCTTCGCAATACCATTGCGGAAAAGGTGACGGCGGAAAACACTTATCCCTTTTAGTTGCTTTGATTAATTTTGTGAAGTTGAAAACCACCTCTCGGGGTGGTTTTTTATTTTATGGAAAATCGGTAACGAATTTGGTTCCGATATTTCGATCCGGGTCGAAGTTCAGCAGACGGAAAATTGGAATGATTGGGTGCATCTGGAAAATTTTGACACTCGAAACAAATGGCAGGAAAATAGGCATAATCCTCCTCATCTCTCAATCCAAGTTCTGGAAAAATTTGCGGTGTAAAAACCACTAACGCTGGTTGATTGGTGGTGACCTCCATCTTAATTCCCGAATTAAATGAATAAAGCGTGGCCGCCTTCCCTTGTCCGTTCAGAACAAAGGGGGTATCCAATCCATAATGTCCTTCAAAGTCCAAGGGAATTGGTCTTCTATAGTCATAGGGCGACTTCGTTACCTTTTGAAATCTCCCAGTAGGTATTAATCGTTCATCAACCTGCAAAATTGAATCCGCATTAATATACAATTCATTTCCTGCCACGGTCCCCGAATCATCGAGATGGAAATAAGCATGATTTGTAAGATTCAACACTGTAAGTTTATCGCTTATTGCCTCATAGGTAATCAGCAGAGAGTCTTCCGTAAGTTCATATTTGGCAGTCACAATTACGTTTCCCGGATAACCACAATGCCCATCGGGAGACTTATATTCGAAAATCACATAAGGATGTTCGTTATTTTTTGTTTCAAGAACAGTCCAAAGTTGTTTGTCAAAGCCCTCAGCCCCACCATGTAGGTGAATACCTTCTACCAAAGGTAGTTCGAAGCGCTGGTTGTCTAGTTCAAACCCACCCTTCGAAATACGTCCAGCATAACGACCAATCGTGGCACCAATACAAAAATTATGTTCCGTATATGGGGGAAGGTTGTAAAAAGCAGGATCTTCATACCCAACGACCACATCTTGCAATTCCCCTTTTTTGTTTAGAACTTGCAAACGCATAAGGGTAGCGCCAAAGTTGGTAAATTCCGCTTTTAAACCACACTTGTGCTCTAAGGTTATTTTAACTGGTGTAGTAGTAATTTTATGGTATCTTTAGAATTTGCTTCGGCAATGTAAAACTTTCGCAGGAAATAGTAAACATGCGCACCTTTTTCATCTTTATTTTAATTGGCCTTGCCACCACCCATTTTTTTGGTCAGACCAACACGGAAATTTACCTCTGCACCATTGCCTTTGAAGAAGATGGGTTCCATTTCAGTGAACTTCAAAATATTTCCAATAATAACGGGTATAACAATCAACCCTGTTTCTTGAATACTGCAGACATAGTGTATGCAAGAAACCATAAGGGGCAACCCGATATTGGAATATATTCGCTAGATCAAAAATCCACTATCTATTTTAATGCTCCTACAGAAGGCGGAGAATATTCTCCTCAGACAATCCCGAATAGCAAAGACATTGCTGCTGTTCGTTTAGATCCGAATGGCAAGCAACGACTTTATCGATACAGAGCAGAAAAAAACGGAATCGACGAATTGATACCCGAGGTAGAAGTGGCCTATTTCGCTTTTATGAATGAATCCGAGATCTTAGCATCCATATTGGGGTTGAATCAGTTGGATTTGGTGCATATCGATTTGAATTCGGGCACAGTGACACCCATGGTTTCCAATTCAGGAAGATGCATACAAAAAATCCCTGGGACTCAATTGATGAGTTATACCGTTTTGAACGAACAGAAGAATTTCGATATTTACCAATATGATCCAGAAACGAAAGAGAGCTTTTTCGTTTGTGAACTTCCCATCGGAATCCAGGATTATACTTGGTATGAAGATTATAAAATCATTATCGGTAGCGGAACGCAACTTTTTGTTTATGACCTGTTTGGTGATGCTGAATGGCAGGAAATTGGGAATTTGAAATTACATGGATTCAACAACATTACCCGATTGACGCTGAGCCCCGATAACCGGCACTTAGCCTTCGCTGCTGAATCCATTAACTAATGAATGACTATGAACTTGCGAACATTTAAAATGCACATTTTTCTAAGTAAATCCCTGCTACTCGGAATCATTTTTTTAGTAAACTTAAACGCATCCAGCCAAACGGATGCTCGCATCTATGATATCATCAATGCTGTTTCTGTCGAACGAATTCAAGACGACATTACCACCTTGGCCAACTTCGGAACACGACATACCTTGAGTGACACCATTTCTAATACGCGGGGCATTGGAGCGGCTCGCCGTTGGATAAAGAAAGAGTTCGAGAGCATTTCTAAGGAATGTGACAACTGTCTGGAAGTCTTTTATCAAAAAAATTTCGTACCAAAGGGGGATAACGAACGAATTGTCAAGGATGTTTGGGTGGTGAACGTAGCAGCCATTCAGCGGGGCACAAGATATCCCAATCGATTTATCATCATGAGTGGGGATATCGATTCGCGAGTGAGTGATCCCAATAATTATACGGATGACGCCCCAGGGGCTAATGACAATGCCAGTGGAATGGCGGGAACCTTAGAGGCAGCCAGGGTACTTTCAAAACATACATTCGAAAACAGTATCATTTATTTAGGACTGAGCGGAGAAGAACAGGGATTATATGGCGGAAAAGGGTTTGCAAAATTTGCCAAGGAACAAGGTTGGGAGCTCATTGGTGTTTTCAACAATGATATGATCGGAAATACCAAGGGTGTGGATGGTGTTGTGAGCAATAGAGACTTTAGAATCTTCTCGGAGCCGGTTCCCCCAACAGAAACAGAAAGAGAACGTGGTCGACGACGTTTTTATGGTGGTGAAGTAGATGGAATTTCCAGACAGTTGGCTCGCTATGTCCATAAAACCACCAAAACCTATATGCCAGAAATGAACCCTATGCTCATTTACCGTCTGGATCGGTTTGCCCGTGGAGGGCATCATCGTCCATTTAATGATGAAGGGTTTGCCGGTATACGTATCATGGAAGCCCATGAAAACTACAACCAACAGCATCAGGATATTCGTTTGGAAAATGGCATCGAATATGGCGACCGATTAAAATTTGTCGATTTTGACTATGCTAAAAAGTTGACCTCGGTCAATGCTATTAATATGGCTAGCCTAGCTTGGGCACCCCCTTCTCCCAAAAATGTGACCATCGGTGGTATGGTGGAGCCATCGACCCGATTAAAATGGGATGTGGTAGATGGAGCTAAAGGCTATAAAGTGTATTGGAGGGATACAACTTCCCCCACTTGGGATAACAGTAGATATGTTGGCAACGTGAATGAATGTACTTTGGAAGGAATTGTTATCGACAATTATTTCTTCGGGGTAGCTGCCGTTGGGGAAAATGGTCATGAAAGTGTCGTGGTATTTCCATCCAATGTCATGAGATAAATTTTAAGGAAATGAATTTTCGAACACTACTTTTTTTGTCGTTTTTTGCATTAAATAGCATCACTTTTGGGCAGAACTTCACACACCAAGATAGCCTAAGGGGAGGTATTACACCCGAACGGGCCTGGTGGGATTTACGACATTACGATTTGCAGGTAAAGGTAAATCCAGAGGAAAAATCCATTTCCGGTATGAATATTATGCGTTACCGGGTGTTGGATGAGGGAAAGAATAATCTTCAAATCGATCTACAGCCTCCTATGCAACTGGAAAAAGCCATACAAAATGGACAATCCTTATTGATTATCAAGGATGGAGATGCTCATTTTATTGAAGTTCCACAGGGACTTAAAAAAGGTAAAGAATATGAACTATCCCTTCATTTTTCCGGTAAGCCAAGGATCGCAAAAAAACCACCTTGGGATGGTGGAATTACCTGGTCGAAGGATGCCAATGGAAATGCGTTCATCGCAACTTCTAATCAAGGAATTGGAGCGAGTATCTGGTGGCCAAATAAAGACCACCCCTATGATGAGCCCGATGAAGGAATCGATTTAACTATTGCAGCCCCAGAAAATTTGGTTGCTGTTGGCAACGGCCGTCTCCTGGAAACTACTGAGGTAGGGGATGGCTACAAAAGTTGGCATTGGAGAGTGGTAAATTCCATCAATAACTATGGAGTCAATGTAAATATTGGCAACTATGTCAACTTTTGGGAACTTTATGAAGGACTGAAAGGTCCCTTGAAATTAGACTATTGGGTGTTGGAAGAAAATCTTGAAAAAGCTAAATCCCAGTTCGAGCAGGTACCTATGATGTTGCGGGCCTTTGAGTATTGGTTTGGCCCCTACCCTTTTTATGAAGACAGTTTTAAATTGGTGGAAGTACCTTATTTAGGAATGGAACACCAAAGCAGCGTGACCTATGGGAACCGTTACAAAAATGGCTATTTGGGTATGGACCTAAGTAGAACGGGATGGGGTTTGAAATTTGATTTCATCATCATCCACGAGGCCGGGCACGAATGGTTTGCGAACAATATCACCAATAGCGATGTAGCAGATATGTGGATTCACGAAGGTTTCACGGCCTATTCCGAAAACCTCTATCTAGATTATCATTTCGGAAAAAGAGCTTCAAGGGAATATGTCATCGGCACCAAAAAAGCCATTAGAAATGACAAACCTCTCATCGGGACTTATAATGTAAATGAGGAAGGAAGTGGAGACATGTACTACAAGGGCGCCAATATTTTACATACCCTTAGACAACTATTGGAAGATGACGAAAAATGGCGTTCCATTCTTAGGGGCTTGAACAAGGAATTCTATCATCAAACCATCAGTAGCAAACAACTGGAAGAGTACATCAGTAAGAAAAGTGGCATCGATCTTACCGAATTTTGGGAGCAATACTTACGAACTACCATGATTCCCGTTTTGGAGTACCAAGTGGAAGGGAAAACGCTAAAATATCGATACACAAACATCATCGAAAAATTCGATATGCCCGTCATTATGGCCAACCATGAAAAGGAGTACTGGATTTTCCCTAAAGCGGAATGGCAAGAAAAAAGCTTCGAAACACCCATAGACGAAATCCGTCTTAAACCAGATTTCTTGGTAAACGGGAAACGTGTCAACTGATGGAAAAACCACAGCTCTATTTTCCCAGGGATATAGAATGGCGCGAATGGCTTCATGACCATCATCCGATATATCCCCAAGGCGTCCATCTTATTTTTTACAAACTGGAGTTGAACCAGCCTACCATGCGATGGGAAGAAGCCGTGAAAGTGGCCATCTGCTATGGTTGGATTGACAGTACGGTTCGAAGCCTTGGCAACGGTATGCGCCAACAATACTTCTGTCCAAGAAATCCCAAAAGCGCTTGGAGTGCGTTAAACAAAAAATATGTAAAGGAATTGGAAGCGGATGGACTCATGCATGAAAGCGGTTGGAAGGTTATCGAAAAAGCCAAAGAGCTGGGAAGTTGGACTGCCATGGATGATGCAGAAAAAGGAATAATTCCAGAAGACCTGCTGGCAGCTTTTAAAGTATATCCCATAGCGCATGAAAATTTCCTAAGTTTTTCCGCAGGCTATCGCAAATCTTATTTAAGCTGGCTCTCCCAAGCAAAAAGAATGGAAACTCGAGAAAAAAGATTAAAAAAAATTATTGAATACTGTCGTGCTGGCCTAAAATCCCGCCCTTAGGCTAAGTCAATTCAGAATGTACTTTGGTCAACTTATTTTTGTGGCATTTAAACGTAGGTGTTTTTTGGATAATCTTTTTTAAATATACTTTAAATCTATCGCAGATATGAGTATCTTTGGTTACTTCGGTAAATAATAATATCAAGGCACCCCAATAGAAGTCTCCAGCCGTCTCCCCAGATGAGACGTCGTGTCTTATCAGTTGGAATACTTCCGGGGTGCTATTTTTTTTAGCAAATTATCTTCAAATCGACTACCTTGTTCATTCAGTGATTCACCATGGAAATACTCCAAGAACTATCGCTTTCAATGCTATTTGGGCTGTTCCTTTTGGGAGTCGGAACCTTTACACTTTCAACTATTAGTGGTGGCGGTGGCGCCATGATGCAAATCCCTATTCTCAATTTTTTAATCGGAACCACAAAGACGGCTCCTGTGATCAATCTCGGTGCCTTTATCAGTAGACCCGCACGGATAGCACTTTTTTGGAAGTTTATCAATTGGAAAGTATTTTGGTATTTCGTACCCGCCGCTATGGTCGGTGCTTGGTTGGCCTCCTGGTGGTTTTCCGCCGTCAAGATATATTGGATCCAAATAATCGTCGGACTCTTTTTAATCAGTACCTTTTTTCAATATCGATTCGGAAAAAAGGAACAGTCCTTCCCAGTCAAGATGTGGTATTTCATCCCCTTAGGACTCTTTGTCTCTATTGTGGGCACCTTTACAGGAGGAATGGGACCCATTTTGAATCCCTTTTTGATGAACGTGGGAATTGATAAGGAAGAATTGGTGGGTACCAAAGCTGCACAAGCCTTTTTCTTGGGGTTGTCACAAATTAGCGGATACACTTTCTTTGGATTGCTTTCCATCGAATTATGGATCTATGGAATCGCTCTCGGCCTAGGAGCTTCCTTGGGGAACTATTTTGGAAAACGCCTTCTTAAACGCATGAGTAAACTTGCCTTCCGAAGATGGGTAATATCCGTTATGGTTATTAGCGGTATTGTATTGATTTTAAAATCGTTACCTCAAGTTTTATAAACCACTGATGTAACCTCCATATACATCTTTAAAATGCAATCCATCCCCTAAATTATGACGGCTTAGCTTCTTATATTCGGAAAGAGCCCATAAAATAAACTCTTTAAAGAAATAACGATCTTCAGGAGCAATGTCTGGCGCGTGATTTTTAAGCAAGTTGTCTAATGGTTCTATTTCATCCAGCTTCCTTTGGTATTCTTTGTTGTTCATGGAATCCAAGAGCTCGAAACCGCTTTCTTCAAAAAACCAGGCGACTAATGCCTCGTAAGGATCCTTATCGCTTGCCTTCTGTAGTTTTTCAATCTTCGGAAAATAATTTTCAAATTGTGATTTCACGGCATTGGAGATCAAAATTTCAGCTACCTGTGCGGCCCCCTCTTGTTCTCCTTCATACACTAATTCTACTTTTCCCGTAATGGAAGGAATGACCCCCATAAAGTCACTCAATCTCACCGTGGTTTCCATATCTCCATTCAGAAGTGCCCTGCGCTCTGCTGTACTGAGTAAATTTTCAAATGCCGTGATGCTTAACCGCGCACTCACCCCACTCTTTACATCGATATATTCGCTTTCCCTTGCTTCAAAACTGATTTGCTCTAAAATATCTTTCGCCAAATCGGGAACATAGACATTCGACTTTGCTGAGATAGCTTCTTCGGCCTCTTGTTCGGTTATCGTGCGGGCAATTTCTATGGTTTCTGGATAATGGGTTAGGATTTGAGAACCAATTCGGTCCTTGAGTGGCGTTACTATACTTCCCCTATTGGTATAGTCTTCGGGATTTGCTGTAAACACAAATTGGATGTCCAAGGGTAATCGTAATTTAAACCCTCGTATTTGCACGTCCCCTTCCTGAAGGATATTGAATAAGGCCACCTGAATACGGGCTTGTAAATCGGGCAATTCATTAATCACAAAAATGCAACGGTTTGCCCGAGGAATCATCCCGAAATGCAACACCCTATCATCGGCATAGGTAAGCTTCAAATTAGCTGCCTTGATGGGATCGACGTCCCCAATCAAATCGGCCACGGTTACATCGGGAGTAGCCAATTTCTCCGCAAATCGTTCATTTCTATGCAACCAATCGATAGGCGTACTATCCCCCATTTCAGCCAATAATTCTTTAGCAAAGCGAGAGATTGGGTGAAAGGGATCATCATTGATTTCACTTCCTTCCACGATTGGGATATAATCATCCAACAGGGTCACCATTTGACGCGCCAGACGGGTCTTTGCCTGTCCCCTTAAGCCCAACAAATTGATATTATGTTTTGAAAGAATGGCACGTTCCAACTCCGGAATCACTGAATACTCATACCCATGAATTCCATCAAAAGTGGCTTCCTTATTTCTTAATTTCTTAAGAAGGTTTTGCCTTAATTCCTCTTTTATTGTTTTGGGTTGATAGCCAGATGCTTTAAGTTGTCCAAACGTTTTTATTTTACTTATATCCATCTTATCGTATTCTTTTTCTTCGGTTTTGTTCATAATCGGTAAAAATCATTTCGCCAAGACCTTTGAGCCCTGTATAAAAGGCTTTGCCTTGATTGGCAGCCGTGAAGTGATCCACGAATTGCATAAGGTATGGATCCTCCGCAATCATAAAAGTAGTGATAGGAATGTGCAATTTTCTTGCCTGCCGCGCCATCATATAACACTGCTTAACTATGTGCGGATCCAAGCCAACACTGTTTTTATAATAAGTACCATCAGGAAGTTGTAAGCAACTAGGCTTCCCATCGGTAATCATAAAAATCTGCTTATTCGTATTTCGCTTCCTTCGCAGCATGTCCATGGCCAATTGCAATCCCGCTACCGTATTGGTATGATAGGGCCCCACATTTAAATAGGGCAAATCCTTGATTTTGATTGGCCATGCATCGTTTCCAAAGACCAATATATCCAAGGTGTCTTTGGGATATCGGGTCGTAATCAATTCTGAAAGGGCCATGGCCACCTTTTTGGCGGGGGTGATTCGGTCTTCGCCATAGAGAATCATACTGTGGCTGATATCAATCATGAGCACCGTACTCATTTGCGCCTTGTACATGGTTTCTTCCACCACCAAATCATTCTCGGTGAGGTGCAGATCTCCGATGCCATGATTGATTTGGGCATTTTTCAAACTTTCGGTCACAGAAATGCGTTCCAATGCATCCCCAAACTGATAATTTCGATATTCTCCTGCCTGTTCGTCTCCCTGCCCGGTATACTTTGTTTTATGATTCCCTCCCCCACTTTTCCGCAGTTTTCCAAAAATCTGATCGAGGGCGCGTTTTCGCAAAGAGCGTTCCAGCTTTTCCGACATCTTCCAATCGCCGTCACCCATTCCTTTGTTTCCGTTTTGAAACTCTTCCCGTAAATATCCTTTCTTCTTCAAGTCCTCAACAAAATCATCCAGGGTGTAATTCTCATCGGTAAGAGTATACTCCTCATCCAATTGCTGCATCCACTCCATGGCTTCCTCAAAATCGCCAGAAGTATGTGTTATGAGTTCCTGAAAAATTTCGAATAGCCGTTCAAATGGGGTTTGATCCTTCGGAATGTGTTTGGTAAAGACAAACCCGGAAGGTCGTTGCTTCTTTTTCATAAACTAAAAATACAATAAACACATCAAAATTGAGAGGCCTTAACAAGCTTTTAGGATTATCCGTAAGATATTTTTTTACCTTTAAATCACTTTTAAAATAACACCCAAAAAATGCGCCTTAAAAGGCTTTCCCTATGAAAAAAAGACTACTTATTCTCTTGCTTTTTGTTACCGCAAACCTATTTGCCCAAAAGCTTTCCATGGATATCATGAAAGACTTGAAACCTCGCAGTATTGGACCGGGAGGCATGTCGGGAAGAGTAACTGCTATTGATGTTGTAAACGACAATCCGGATATCATGTATGTAGGCACCGCCTCTGGGGGTTTATGGAAAACCTCGGGAGAAGGCATCAAATGGGAGCCTATTTTTAATGTGGATGAGACAGCTTCCATAGGGGCTGTGGCCATTCAGCAAAGCAATCCATCTGTTATTTGGGTGGGTACTGGAGAAGGAAACCCAAGAAACAGTTTGAATGGAGGCTATGGTGTTTATCGCTCCTTGGATGCTGGTAGGACCTGGCAATCCATGGGGTTGGAAAAAACCCGTCACATCCATCGAATCATCATTGATCCTACGAATCCCAATACAGTGTATGTAGGAGCGATCGGTTCCCCTTGGGGAGAACATCCAGAAAGAGGGGTGTTCAAAACGACCGATGGGGGTAAAACCTGGAATAAAATACTTTTCACCAATAATAAATCTGGAGTTGCCGATATGGTAATGGACCCCTCCAATCCGAATAAGTTAATTGTAGCTATGTGGGAACATAAACGCGATCCTTGGTTTTTCAGTTCGGGTGGAAAAGGCAGCGGACTCTACATTACCCATAATGGAGGTGAAAC
>CAZOSF010000046.1:17333-21372 GCA_964582415.1 uncultured Alteromonas sp. | reverse complement strand
TAGAGGAAATTAAAACCTCCAATCTTCGCGGAAGGGGGGGTGCTGGTTTCCCTATAGGTTTGAAATTGGAATTTTGCCGCAAGGAAGAAAGCGATGTGAAATTCATCATTTGCAATGCCGATGAAGGAGATCCAGGAGCGTATTCCGACAGATATCTTTTGGAAGAGCGTCCGCATTCGGTATTATTCGGAATGCTGATCGCTGGCCTAGTGACCAAAGCAAATTATGGGGTGCTCTATATCCGAGCCGAATATCCCGAGGCAGCCATCATTGTTCAAGAGGCCATAGATTCACTAAGGGAACACCAGATAATTGGAAAGAACATCCATAATTCGGGATTCGACTTCGATTTTAAAATCATACAAGCCCAAGGCTCCTATATCTGTGGAGAAGAAACGGCGCTGATCAATTCTATTGAAGGGCAACGTCCTGAAGTTCGTGTGCGTCCACCTTTCCCAGCACAGAAAGGGTTGTTCAATAAACCCACCACAGTGAATAATGTTGAAACACTGGCAGCTTTACACTTTATAATTTCTGAAGGCGGGAACGCTTGGAAGGAGATCGGTACCGAACGTTCTTCCGGAACCAAATTGGTCTCCTTGGATAGCTTCTTTGTCAATCCCGGGCTTTACGAGGTGGAAATGGGAACCCCATTAAAAGAGGTAGTCTACGATCTTGGAGGTGGATTTAAATCGAAAGTGAAAGCCCTTCAGATTGGAGGCCCCCTGGGAGGACTGGTGCCTGTTTCAAAAATTGAAGAATTACAATTGGATTTTGAATCCTTCTCTCAATCTGGATTTTTACTTGGGCACGCTTCTGTTGTAAGCATCCCTGCAGAATTTCCCATGATGGAATTTATTGAACACCTCTTCGATTTTGCGGCTTACGAAAGTTGTGGAAAATGCTTCCCATGTAGGTTAGGTACCAAACGCGGACAAGAATTGGCCGAAAAAGCGTTGAAATCGGAGTATAAAATAGATCGTAAACTGTTTACAGATCTCCTTACCACTTTGGAAAAAGGATCCTTGTGTGCCCATGGAGGTGGAATACCACTGCCAGTGCGAAATGCGCTTCAGTATTTTGAAGATGAATTGAAACCTTACTTCAACTAAAAACCAAATTCATGAAAATCGCCTATATCGATAATGAAGCCTTTGAAATGAAAGATGGGGAAACCCTCCTCAATTTCATCAGAAGATATAAATCGAAAAAATTGGTGCCTACGCTTTGCGATGCCCCAAATTTGGATCCCTTTGGTTCCTGTAGGGTTTGTAGTGTTGAGGTAGCCCTCGAAAAAAATGGGAAGACAAAAACCATGGCTTCCTGTCACACTCCTGTGGCCGAAGGGCAGTATATCTATACCAATACCCCCGCTATAAAGGAATTGCGTAAGAATATCATTGAATTGGTGCTAACAGATCATCCCTTGGACTGTCTTACGTGTGAAGTAAATGGCAATTGCGAATTGCAAACCGTAGCGGCCGATGTGGGGATTCGGGAGGTACGCTATCCCGAAGGCGCCAATCATTTAGACCGCAAAAAAGATTTGAGTCATCCCTATATGACGTCCGATTTCTCTAAATGCATCAACTGTTATCGTTGTGTACGAGCATGTGATGAGGTTCAAGGAGAATTTGTATTGAGCATGGCAGGTCGTGGCTTCGATGCGCACATCATCAAAGGAATGGACGATTCCTTCCTCGGTTCCGATTGTGTGAGCTGTGGTGCTTGTGCACAAGCGTGTCCAACTTCTGCCATTTCCGATGTTTACCAATCGAAAGCTATTATGGCGACTGAGAAAACACGAACCATTTGCACTTATTGTGGCGTGGGATGTAATTTGGAAGTATCCGCCACCAATGGTGAAATTTTGAGTATCCGTGCGCCTTACGATGCTGAGGTGAATCAGGGCCATACCTGTATCAAAGGAAGGTATGCCTTTACTTTTTACAACCACGAGGAACGTTTGCGCTCTCCGATGATTAAAAGGAATGGAGTGTTCGAGGAAGTGAGTTGGGAGGAAGTGTACGATTATATCACCGAGAAACTCACCCATTATAAAAACGAGTACGGTCCCGATTCCATTGCTGGGATTTCCTCTTCTCGATGCACCAATGAGGAGAATTACCTCATGCAAAAGTTTATCCGAGCTGTGATAGGAACCAATAATATAGATGGATGTGCACGAGTATGCCATTCGCCAACAGCATTGGGAATGCAACGCACTTTTGGAACAGGGGCCGCGACCAATTCGATTATCGATTTAAAATATACAAATTGTATCATGGTTATCGGAGCGAACCCAACCGATGCACACCCGGTTACTGGAGCTAAGTTGAAGCAATTTGCCATGAAGTCGGGGAACGTTAGTATCGTAATCGATCCGCGTAGAACGGAACTGGCTCGCTATGCCACCCATCATATTCCGCTTCGACCAGGGACCAATGTCGCCGTACTGAACATGATGATGTACTATATCATTTCAGAAGGATTGGTGGATGAAGGATTCATCACTAATAGAACGGAAGGGTACGAGGCTTTCAAACAAGAAATATTGAATCTTGATTTGGATAAAATGGAAGCGGTATGTGGTGTAGATCGTGAAATCATCAAGGAAGCAGCCATTGCTTATGCTAAGGCACCCAATGCCATGTCTTTTCATGGATTGGGTGTTACCGAACATTCACAAGGGACATTCACAGTGATGCAAATCGCCGATTTGGCCCTGCTTACAGGTAATATTGGAAGGCGTGGAGTAGGAGTGAATCCACTTCGCGGCCAGAACAACGTTCAGGGTTCGGCCGACATGGGAGTGCAACCACATCAAGGCGCCGGATATTTGGATGTTACCAACCCTACCGTAAACAAACGGTATAATGAGTTTTATGGAGTTCCTGTCCCTTCTGTGATAGGGTATAAAATACCGGAGATGTTCGATGCTGCTCTTGCAGGCAAGCTAAAAGCTATTTGGATTATCGGGGAAGATGTTGTACAAACCGACCCAAATACACAAAAAGTAATAAAAGCCCTGGAAAGTACCGATTTGGTCATAGTTCAAGAACTCTTCATGACGGAAACCGCAAAGCACGCCGACGTTATTCTGCCCGGTGCCTCCTTCTTGGAGAAATCGGGAACATTTACCAACGGGGAACGTAGGGTGCAGGCAGTTCGACAAGTTGTACCCCCAATAGAAGGGGCAAAAGTAGACGGACAGATTATCGTGGATATCATGAACAGAATGGGCTATCCACAACCCGATTATACCCCGGACGGTATGTTGGAAGAGATCTCTCAAATCGTGCCCTTCTTCGAAGGTATTAAATGGGAGCGTCTAGGAACCAATGGATTGCAATGGCCAGTTGCCAAAGACGGAACCGATACCGAAATTCTTCATACCGAAACCTTTAAAAGAGGTAAAGGTTTGTTTGAGTATAAGGCATGGGAGGAAACTCAGGAACTGGTAGAGCATGGGAAAGAGTACCCGTATATCTTAACCACAAATCGGGAATTGGAACACTATAATTGTGGCGCCATGACGCGAAGAACAGCCAACAAGGAGATTTTAAAAGACGACTATTTGATGATCCACCCAGAAGATGCCGAGAAACATTTGATTCAAGATGGAGATTTTGTGTGTTTGGAGTCTCCAAGAGGAAAAGTAGATGTAAAAGCAAGGGTGACGGATGAAGTAAAGCCTGGAATTTTGAGTACCACTTTTCACTTCCCTGAAATCATGATCAACAACTTAACTGGGGATGTTCATGACTCGGAAGCCAAATGTCCGGAATACAAAGTGGTTGCCGTCCGAATCCGAAAAAGTAAAGGAAAATACAAAGAGAAAATGCTGCAAAGTAACTAAAGTGACGCAGGAATTCATTTTACACCTCTAATTTCGGGGCGTCAAATAACGTCTTTAATCAATCTACAATGAAATATGTTGCATTGCTCTGTGCTTTGACCTTTTTCGTGAGCGTTAATGGCCAAGAGGGAGAACCAGAAGAGGAAAAGAGTCATCATCAAATCGCTTTAGTAATTGGCG
>CAZOSF010000046.1:15567-17233 GCA_964582415.1 uncultured Alteromonas sp. | reverse complement strand
GCCTCGATAGAATACGAGTGGGAATTGGATGAATTTTGGGGAATATTCCCTTCCGCCAATTACGACTTTAAGCAAGAATATAGTACTTGGTCTGTGAATATTGGTGTTAGTAGAAGGATCTAACCACCAATCCGAATCATACTGCGATTGTTTTCGTGATTTTTGTATTCCTGAAATTTTTCTGGGGAATCCATTCCGCCACGCATATTCTTTTTTGCGTTTACCGCGCTTTGTATGATCGGTTCAATATTTTTTCCTGCTCTCAATGGAGTGAGTAAATCGGTTTCCCCTTGTGAGAACAAACAATTTTTAAGGGTTCCATTGGCAGTCAATCGTAATCGGTTGCATGTATCACAGAAAGGATTGGTCACGGTGTTGATCAGTGCCCAGCTTCCTTTGTAGCCTTCTATCTTGAAATTCTTCGAAGTGTCATTCGGGGCGTCCTGCAAGCGAAGGATCGTCTCTTTTGGATACGCCTGGTTTACCTTCCCGATCAGTTCGTTATAAGAAACGGTCTTTTCAACATTCCAGCCGTTACCATCGAAAGGCATGAATTCTATAAATCGAACACTGATGGGCAACTCCTTGGACAGTTCGATAAAGTCGATGATTTCATTATCATTCACTCCTTTCATCACAACCATGTTTAACTTTACTTCAAAGTTGTTTTCAATAAGTGCCATTAGGTTCTTATAGACTATTTCGAAGTCATTACGAAGGGTGATCTTTTTAAATTTTTCGCGATCCAAAGAATCTAAACTCACATTGATTTTGTTCACCCCGAATTTTTTAAGGGTATCCATGTGGCGGTCCACCACAACAGCGTTGGTCGTGATCGATAGGGTTACGGGTAATGTGGAAAGTTTTTCCAAAATCGTAGGAATATCTTTTCGAATAAGGGGTTCACCGCCCGTAAGTCGGATTTTGGTAACACCATGTTTCACGAAAAGTTGGGCTAGGGAAAAGATTTCCTCGTAGCTCATCAGATGTTCCCTAGGTAGGAGAGGAACGCCCTCTGGAGGCATACAGTAGGTACACCTCAAATTACAGCGTTCAATCAAGGAAATCCTGAGATAGGTATGTTCCCTCCCAAAAGAATCGGTTAAAATGTTTCCCTTCGAATTCATACGTCGTGACGAGCTCCTTTCATAATTTTAAAAACGTGAAATACTGCAGGTAGAATCGCATCCATAGATTCCTTGGCGCCATTGGTAGATCCCGGAACGGCTAACACCAAGCTGTCCTTGAGGGTGCCAGCAACACTGCGTGAAAGCATTGCATAGGGTGTACGTTCCTGACCGTAACGACGAATCACTTCTTCAATTCCGGGAACATCCCGCTCTAAAATTTCACTCAATGCCTCTGGTGTGACATCGCGCATCGAAAGGCCGGTCCCACCGGTGTAAATAATCAGTTGGATTCCTTCCTCTGCATATTGTAAGGCCTTCTCCTTGATGTCATTTTTTTCATCGGGGATAATGTCATAATGGATAACCGTGACCCCTTGTGATTCCAGTTTTTCTTTGATAACCTTTCCAGATCGATCTTCTTTTTGCCCTGCCGAAATGGTGTCGGAACAAACAATTACTGCTGCTTTCAATTCCTGACGAAGGGAATCCTTAAAATCTGATTTACCCCCTTTTTTCTGCAAAAGCTTGATATGATG
>CAZOSF010000046.1:0-15467 GCA_964582415.1 uncultured Alteromonas sp. | reverse complement strand
GTTTACTTTCCATTGATGGGTTTGATCGTCAAAGAGTTCCTTGCCAAAGACGGGTACTTTCGCTTTTATCTCATCCACCACATATTCCAAAGCCCTAAACACTACTTTTCGATGCGGTGCCGAAACAAAAACAAACAACGAGATTTCTCCGGTAGGAACGGTTCCTAGGCTGTGATAAATATGCATACAGGTAAGTTCATAGCGTTCGAAAGTTGCCTCACGTACTTCATGAAATTTCAAATTGGCCATTTCCTCGTAGGCGGTATATTCAATAGCAGCAACGGTTTTGCCATCGACCTTGTCTGCTCGTACTTGGCCAGCGAAGATGGCGTGCGCCCCAATTTGGGTTTTCACCTGATGTTTGGCTATGGCCTCCCCAATAAATTCGGCAGGGATGGGCCCCTCTCGGAATACGTTTTTTATTTTATGATCTTTCATGCCAGTGTTTTTATTTGTTCTTGCAGGGCATTGGCTCCTGCCTTTAGATTATAAAATTCGTTTTGAAAATGTTTTTCCAGTTTTTCTATCGCAATTTGACTTCTAATCCCTGAAGCGCAGAATACAATGCAAGGCCCGTGCAAATTGAGAGTTTTTATTTGTTCGTCCAGTAGTGCAAGGGGGATCTGCTGAAGGTTGGGAAGTTTTATTGTTGGAAGTTCTCCCTTTTCCCGAACATCCAAAAACAGCACATTTTTGAGTTGCAAAGCCTTTTCAGCCGATATCTCCTTGGTGGGGGTTCGGCACAGAGAGGTATATTCCTCAAACAGTGCCCCAGTTGAATTTAACCGATCGCGAAAGTCTCGACTTCGATTGGGAATGGTAATAAGCGAAGTTTTTCCGTCCAGTGCGCCATACATTAATAATTTATCTGCTAAAAGCCCAGGTAAGCCCAAAATTAGCTTTAGGACTTCATTTGCCTGTAAGGTTCCAATGATTCCAGGTAATACCCCTAGTACGCCTACCTCCGAACAGGAGGCAACCGATCCTGCCTTAGGAGGCTCTGGGAATAAACAGCGATAGGTGGCCCCTTCTTCAACATTGAACACCGCTACTTGACCCTCAAACTTATATATGGCGCCATATACCACAGGTTTATTTGTTATTAGGGCCGCATCATTGATTAGATAACGTGTCTCAATACGATCGGTACCATCTACAATGATATCATACTGTTGAAAAAGGTGCAGGGCATTCTCTCGATACAATGCTTCCGGATAGGCGTTGATCGTAATCGTTGGATTCAAATCGAGCAATCGTTCTTTGGCAGCGACGGCTTTGTTCTTGCCTAATGAGGACATTCCGAATAGGATCTGACGTTGTAGATTCGATTCTTCCACCACATCGAAATCCATGATTCCCAAAGTGCCCACACCAGCAGCAGCCAAATATTGCAATACAGGGCAACCTAAGCCTCCCGCTCCGATAACAAGCACCTTAGCACTGGCTAATTTTTGCTGTCCATTGAGCCCAATTTCCTTTAACTGTATATGTCGTTGATAGCGTTCCATAATCAACCTCCTGAAAAAGGGGGTAATAAAGCAATTTCCTTATGAGTTATTGGTGTGTCTTTGTCCGCAATTTCCATGGCATGTGCTACTTGGAAATCTTTCGATTGTAATTCCGGATATTTTATGGTTAGTTCTTGGACAAGTTCTCCAATGGTTTCTTTAGAAAAGGAATACATCTCTTCATTGCATCCCGTAATTTCTGCCAAGAGTCCAAAATATTTAATGGTCAATTTCATAGTTCAAGGCGTTATATTCTTCTCTTGTATTGATGTTTTTCAACTGAAGGGCTTCTGGCCCTGTAATGGATACTGTTTTTGTTCTAAGAAAGGTTATTACCCTACGCAATCGACGTTCGTTTTGTGACAATTGTTCCACAAGGTAGGAGGCGCATCTTTTTTGATACAGGGCAATCAAGGGATGTGATGTGCTTTCACTTGCCAACTGAACCACATCGATGGTCTCTTCGGCTGCATCAATCAATTGCCTTAAGAGTTCCGTTTTTATGAATGGTACATCACAGCTCAACACCAAGTTGAATTGGGTTTTAGAATAGGTGAGTCCAGAATACAGACCACCCACGGGGCCAACATCTTTGATAGTATCCGGAATCCGAAATACCTGAAAATCATCAAATCTGGGGTCGTCGCTCACCACAATGATTTCATTGACCAGCGGTTTTAATGCTTCGATGCAGTGCCAAATGAAAGGTTTTCCCCGGAATTCAAGAAACGCCTTGGAAGTGCCCATGCGTTCACTTTTGCCCCCTGCAAGGATGATTCCATTGATATTGTGTTTTCCTTTCATTTAGGTCAAAAAGAGTTTTACACTGGCAATGCTCAGTACAATCGCTAAGAGGTAGCGAAGCATCTGATTATTGAATTTCCTGCTCCCATAATAACTACCGAAAAACCCTCCAATCACCGCAACGATTACCATGACAAAGGATTGGGAATTCAATTCCGTTCCAGAAATAAATTGTCCTGTCAATCCAGCGAGGGAATTCACCCAAATGAATAGGGCAGACACCGCAGCGGCTTCTTTCATATTCCCCCAATGCAACAAAAGGATCAATGGTGTGAGAACAATGCCTCCGCCAATGCCGATGAGTCCCGAAAAGAAACCGATGATTGCCCCAACGACCAACCCAGAAATAAGATTTACGTCTTTGGTTTTATCGGGATTTTTGTCGAAAACAGGAAGCATTTTCAAAATGGCGAAGATGAGCAGTACCGCGAGTATTTTTTTATAAAGACCTGTATCCACGTCTATTGTACCCCCAATTAGAGCAGCAGGAATGGAGGTAATCGCAAAGGAGACGAATAATTTCAAATTGAAATGGCCCATTTTGTAGTAATGATAGAAGGAAATTCCAGCTACAAAGAGATTCAATAGTAGAGCGGTGGGCTTCATGGTATCTGGGGCCACTGAAAAAAGGGCCATCAAGGCCAAATATCCGCTAGCACCCCCATGACCCACGCTGGCATAGAGAAAGGCGACGATGGGGAGCAGGACCAACAAATAACTTATATTTTGAATTTCCAATATCATAAAGGGAGTGTATCCATTTGTTTATCCAAATAGTTCCAGCAGTTTTCGTTGATTTTTTCATAGGCTGCTACGAGAGATTGGCCATATTCCGTGAGAAGGGAGCCTCCCCCTTTTGTGCCTCCGATAGAAGTTTCAATCACAGGCATTTCGGCCCGGGTGTTCATGGCATCTACCAACGACCATGCCTTCTTGTAGGACATCCCCAAACTTTTCGCTGCCTTGGAAAGGGATCCAGTTGCTCCAATAGCTTTAAGAAGTTGTACCCTTCCCTCTCCTAAAAGGATTTCCCCATCTATCTCAATCCAAATTCTGCTTTTAATGGAATACTTCATATTCACGATTTTTTAGGGAAGCAAAAGCACTTCCACTTTGTCGTTGACTGTTATCGTCGATTGCGTTTCTGGTTTAAACACCAGGGCATTGGCTAATGAAAAAGTGTGCAACATACTTGAATTTTGACCCTCCAGGATTTCCACCGTACCGTTCCTATAAATGGCTTTCAGAAATTGAGGACGATCCCCCTTTATTTCAATCGTTTGGCTGGCACGGGCTTTTGTACGTTGTATTTCAAATTCTTCGTTTCCAGAAAAACGCTCCAATCCCAACAATACATAAATATAGAAGCAGGTAAGGGTGGCCGCCGGATTCCCAGGAAGAGCATAGATTTGTTTTTGTGGAAGGGTTCCGTAAAAAAGGGGCTTTCCCGGTTTTTGGAAGACCTTGTAAAAATGTTCCGTTACTCCTATTTCGGTAAGCGCTTTTCCCACATAGTCATAATCTCCCACCGAAATTCCTCCCGAAATAATGGTAAAGTCATGTGTTTCGATGGCTTCCTTTAACACCTTAACGGTTTCTTCATAGCGGTCGCTCACTTCAAAGCGTTGCACTTGGGAATACCCCAATTTGCGCAGGAGGCTTTTAAGCATAGAGCTATTGCTTTCATAAATCTTCCCAGGCGCCAAAGGCCTTCCCGGAGTAACGAGCTCATTGCCCGTCACAACGATTGCAATGCTAGGCTTTTGATATACCGCCACTTTTTGAATTCCCAGAGAGGCCAAAAAACCAATCCCTGCGGCATTCAGAAGTGTATTCTTTTTCATGGCAAGAGCCCCGTTCTGGACTTGCTCTCCGTTGGGCCTGATATTGGCGCCTTCTTTGATGAAATTATCCAAGGTTAGGTGGTTACCCGCAACCTTCACCTTTTCTTGTATGGCGATGGCGTTCGCCGTGTTTGGCACCTTAGCCCCCGTAAAAATCCGTACTGCTTCGCCGGGTGAAAGCAGGGGATCTTCACCATCCCCAGCCTTTATTTCACCAACAACAGTGTACGAAGATGCCTCATGTAAGTTCAGGGCATAGCCATCCATGGCCGACTGACGGAAGGGGGGCATGGAAATACTAGAAATAACGTTCTCCGAAAGCACATAACCTAGTGCTTCTTCAATGGGAAGGTCTATCGTTTTTGAAGTTCGGAGGGTATATTGACGCACCCTATCCAAAGCTTCGGAAATAGTGATCATAGCTATCGTTATATGCTGGTAAATATAACGACTATTTTTCAGACTATTTTGTTGCCAGGGACTTTAGTCGATAGAAAGGTTATATTCCGAAAGCACCATTTCCCAATCTTTTGTTTCCATCAGCCGTATGAGATTACTGGACAACTGTTTTTCGAACGACCTAGAAATGTTCTCTTTCATCGGAAAGGCGTAGAGTTCCCGATGAAATTGTATGGGCAATAGTTCCAACGAACTCAGTTCGGGATCATTATCTAGGAGATAGACGAGCCATGGCTCATCATATACAAAATAATCGGTTTCGCCATTTTTTAAAGCGAGTAAACCATGCCTTAATTCTGGGTAAATTTGTATGTCCCTAAAAAAATTATGTTTTAAAAATTCTTGGCTTGCGGAAGAATCTACTGTTCCCACTCTGGCCTGTTTAAAGGTATCCAGGCTTAGGTTGGAATCGGTAAGTCGATGTATCGTCAAACTCGAGGTGATGCTAGCTGTGAAAATGGCAATAATAATAATTGAACAAAGCATCCAAATAAAAGCGATGAAACGGCCAAGGTTGGAAATTGGGACTTTATCCCCGTAGCCTACTGTGGTCATGGTAACAGCCGACCACCAAAAACTTGATAAGACGCCTTGAATACCTGGTTCAAAATGTTGATTTTTCCTTTCAACTAACCAAAGAAGGAATCCAAATAGGAGTACAAGACATGCTAAGGTGGCTATTAAGATCAATACACGCTGATTAAAAAATTCTTTGATAACAGAAACCCATGCACCAGATTTGGAGGTACTGGATTTTGCAATAGTCAAATCAGCCACGTAATATGGGTAACTAAAATCGACAAATTGATCGCGAGAACTAGTGATGGTTAATGGATTGATGGCCATATCAATTTTCCCCATTTCCAAATCTGTAAGTAAATCGTGTAATGGACGATCGCTGTCATAAGACTTTAAGATGTACGCATAATCCAAGTCCTTATTGATTTCCTCCCATAACCATACGCTAACACCGGTCAATTTGCCCTCAGCATTTTCGATAACAAAAGGAGGGGAATGGTAATATCCAACGAGCAAGGTGTCCTTGGGCTGCCCATGACTCCAAAAAACTGAAAACAGCAGTAAGAAGACAAGTACAAAACGCGTTTGGTTCATAAGGAGGTATGTTTTAAATAAAGATACGTGAATATTCTTGAAAATGAAATCCAATGGCTACTCCAAATAGGCTGCTTTTTAAACAAAAAATCAATTTTTGCGATTTTCGAAAAATGATTTCCGTCATGTTTTTTATCATTGATTATTAATAAATTCAGAGCTAGTCTAGGGAAAATCCATTTAAAACGCATACAATGAAAAAATTTTTGTTGGTTTTGATGCTGGTGGGTTTGACCAACCCCTTAATGGCGCAAGATCCCATTATGCTCAGCGAAGTGTTGATCGGTGGTGCTAATTACAAGTACCTAAACGAGGTAGATTTCACAGAAGCTCCAATGCCCGTAAGAATATTAGAACGTAGTGCTGCAGAATTCAAAGCGGAAGGAAAAGACCTTTATGTTGATGAATTTGGTACCTATGCGGTTTCCTTCTACATACCAGACAGTCGGGTTGTTGCCTTGTATGATGAAAAAGGAGAGATCATCAAAACAGTCGAACGTTATAAAGATGTCCAATTGCCACAAGATGTTTACTATGCTTTAATCACAGATTACCCAGATTGGGAAGTGGTTAAAGACATTTATCATGTAAAGTATCATCACAAAAAAGGTACGGACAAGTACTTTGTAATTCATTTGAAAAAAGGGAAAGACAACATCCGACTAAAAATTGATGACAACGGAAATTATCTGTAAGCACTAACGTTTTGAATATTGAACCCCGCCGGATAGGCGGGTTTCTTTTTTAGGAGGCTAAAGTTGACAAAGCCTGTACATTGGCGTCCAATTCTGATGTGGTGGCATAACGCCTTTGGGGTAAACCGACACCCTTGAACATAGGCGGTGTCATTGGCAACTGTCCGAATGCAAAAAAGTAATTGATTATCAATAATAGTAAGCGCTTAATTCCTAGAAATTATTCCAAACGTTTGTACGATTCAGTGTTGTAACGATTTCCCTCTTCGTCCAACGAAGTTTGATTGAATCCCTCCTTGGTGAAATCCAATTGAAATCTAAACACCTGTACAGTATCTACAATTTCCATCATGGCGTTAGAGGCATACTCTAACTGTTCTTCAAGGATATTTCCTTTTATTTCATAGGTGCCATAGCCAAACCACTCATTGCTGTCGGCAGGATTATATCGTGTCCACATCACTTTCCCTTTGGAATACATTTTAACTTGGCGATAGCCGTCAAAATTGTAGAGCGTGTCTGTGATCTGATTGTCTTCCCATATGTATTGATACTGAAGTTCCCAGACACCTTCCAAAGAATCTTTTAAAGGAAAGGTGGAATTTTCTTCTGAGGCAGATAAAAAAAGTGTCAAGGTTCCAGCCAGTAAAATCAAAGTAAGAATTTGTTTCATAACACTATAGTTTTGGTTGATGCCCAACGAATTAGTGATATTAAGTTACAAAAAAAGATTCTATTTGGTTCGTTACCCTATTTTTTAATTTCTTTTGACTTACTGGTATGGGTAGTCATTTGTGAAATTGAGTATCTTAGGAACTTCAAAAAATCTATGAAAAAATGTCAATAGTATCCAATTTAATTGCATTCAGAAGGTCTATTTATCCAGAACAATACAGTCAAACTCCAGTAAGCGAGGAAACCATAAACAAGCTGCTCGAAGCTGCTAATTGGGCGCCCACACACAAGCGTACGGAGCCTTGGCGCTTTCAGGTTTTTCATACGGAGGAAGCGAAGAAAAGACTTTCAGATTTTTTTGCAGCAACCTATCCGAAAACGGTGACCCAGTTGTCGGAGGTCAAAATGAGAAAATTGGTGGAGAAACCTCTTAAAGCCGGTTGTATCGTTGCAATCTGTCTGCAGCGGGATCCAAAAGAGTCCTTGCCCGAGTGGGAGGAAATCGCTTCCGTTGCCATGGGCGTTCAAAATATGTGGCTGATGGCTACCGAATTGGGCATGGGATCCTATTGGAGTACACCATCCTTGATTCAATACTACGGCGATTATTTCAAGCTTCAGGAGGGGGAACGATGCCTAGGATTTTTCTATCTCGGACATTACGAAGGGGAGCAGTTTGAGGGAACTCGAGCCACGCCAGTGAGTGAAAAAACGATTTGGATTTAGAAGGAAAGCTGAAATAGTTCCCAGTTGGTTACCACCTTATAGATAAACAATCCGAAAAATACCAAAGTGGCAAATACTTTCATGAAGGTAGAGGCCAAAAATCCTATAAAAGACCCCGTGGCTGCCTTAAAGGCTTGCTTGCCTTCGGTTTTATTGAAGACCAATTCCCCGATAAGTGCACCTAAAAAGGGTCCGATGAGGATGCCAAAAGGAATAGGGGCGAGAATTCCCACAACGAGGCCAATAGTGGTGCCCCAAGCACCTGATTTGCTTCCGCCGAAACGCTTTGTCCCCCATACGGGAATAACATAATCCAATAAGTAGAGACTAATGGCGACAATTCCTGTGAGGATGATAAAGGTCCAATCGAAGGGAAGGGAAGGGGACAAATAAAGTATTATAAATCCAACCCAAGATACCGGTGTTCCCGGAATTACCGGTAGAACACTACCTGCTATCCCAATCCACATAAGCAGAAACCCCAAGAGTATACAAACTAAATCCATACGTCGAATTTGTCGGTAAATTACCAATTTGTTACATCTTAACAGTCTTTAGAAACAAGAAAGGTGGCCGTCAAAAATGTTCATGGAAATTCCCTAGACAATCGTATATAAAAATGTAATTTTATAAGATGCAACGTACAGTTTTATTCATGCTGTTGATTCTTGGGTCCTCATGTCAGTACTTTCAGACGGAGCGCATTTCGTCGGAAGAAGTGTTGAAGGAGGAACTGCAAACTATGGATTGGTCGGATATAGATACGTATCCGTCCTTCCCCCAATGTGACGGGGTTATCGAAAAAGAGGAGCAACGAAATTGCTTCGAAAGCACCATTTTAGCATCGATCCAGTCGCAATTGGCCATCGGAAATTGGGTGACCTCGTTTCCATTGCATGACACGGTACTGCTTCATTTGGAAGTGGATACAACGGGGATTCTTAAGGTGGAACCCTTCGTTTTGGATAGTATGGTGCAAAGAGCATTACCAAAAATGGACAGTCTCCTGATGGAAGGGCTTTATGGTCTTGAGCGCCCCGCCCCAGCCTACAAAAGGGGTATTCCTGTTACTTCGAAATTCACGCTTCCGGTTGTAATAAATTCGGAAGACTTATAGATTGAATTTATACCCCACTGCAAAGTCGATGGGAAATTCCCCATTGTCCTCCAGGTTGATGGCCACGATATCCTGATACAATAAGGTCAGGTAGCCTTTCCCTAAAGCGATATCCGCTCCGACACCAAAAGCGCCTGGGGCCTGAAATTCTCCACCCGAACCTCCGATGCTTACCACGTCCCCGTTGTTTTCGGTGATAACAATATCTTGAGAGATATACGTGTAGCCAGCAATCTTGGCGTTTACGAAAACATCTACAGCATCGGTTTGAATGAATTTAAATCGATAATTCAACATGAATTGGGTAGAGCTCAAGGGTTGGTTGGAACTTTCAAATAACTGACGCAGTTGGAACACCATACTATGGCGTTTCAATTTTACTTCATCCATCACTTCAAATTCAGCACCAATTTGGAGATGTGAACCATTTTCAGGATTGATGAAATAAGGATAATTACTTATACCTGCAAAAGCACCGAGGCGCAACTTCAAATCGATTTTGGTAAGCTTCGATTGATACGTGGGATTACTGGTTGTATTGTAATAGTCGATAACCGCCATTAAATCGGGTTTGGTGAATCGTGTTCTTTTTACGCGATCGGGCCCAACATAGGTTGCTAGGGTGGCTTTGTATTCTTCTTGGTAGGCGCCATTCACCTTTGAGTTTTTCAATTCGGTAATGGTTTCCCCCTGTTTGATAAAATATCGGTAGTTGCCGTCGATACTATTCCATAACAATGTCAGTTCCCCCTCTACTTCCGAAAAGAGTGAAAGGGTTTCACCATTGATGGTATATGCTTTTTGGGCTTGCAAAAAAGGGGCCGCCAACAAGGCTAAAAGAAGGAGTAGGCGTTTCATAATAGATTGATTTGGTAACGTTAAAGGTAAAAAAATAAATGATACCTGCTTATTTTCGGAAACTACGTCCTTTCCATTCATAATGGCCACTCCAACTGTTCAGGAAAACCCATAGCACCATAAATGGGTAGGTGAAATTACTTGATACCAATCCTGGTGAAATTCGATTTTTCTTAAAGAAACAGGCCGCTGTGCTTAAAATAAGGGTGTCCATTAACAACTTGAGAAATAACAGTAAGGCATAAAAACTTGCTTCCATCGGATGCAGAAAACACATGAAAAGCGCTAAAATAAAAGCCAGGTTCCCCAAAAACACAATACCTCCTAAAACCTTTGCGCCGAGATTTCGGTTTTTGGACGTTTTGGAAGCCCATCGAATACGCTGTCGAAGCAAGGCTCTGAAATTTTTAGTAGGTTGTGTCACAACGGCGGCTTCAGAATTTTTTAGGTAGTCGACTTGGCCAGGATAGTACCTTCGAAATTTTTCCATCAAGAAAATATCATCCCCCGTTGCTAGGTGGTCATTGCCTTCAAACCCTCTAACTTCAAAGAATATAGCTCGTTCGAAGGCAAGATTGGCGCCGTTGCATAGCATCGGTCGTTTCCATCCAAAACCGGCTTGGGTAGCCGCCTGTAAACTCAATCCATCCCAAAATTGAAATTGCTTGAGTAAGGAATCATCTGAAGCGTACAACACGGGCCCACAGAGCATCTTGGAATTCTTTTCCAGGATATGGCTGTTCATCAAACGGAGCCAATACGGAGGAACGGTACAATCTGCATCCAGGGTTACAATCCACTTGAATTTCGCCTTTTTTATTGCGAGGGTGAGGGCATCTTTTTTTGGAGATTGAGAATAACGCTCGTTTTCCAAAATACAATAACTACATCCGCTTCCTTCCAAAAGTGTTTCAATACAACGCACCGAAGCATCTTCAGAACCATCGTTTACGAAAAGGAATTCAAAATCGAATCGATCGTATCGTAATTCTTTGATCGATTCTATTAACGATGGCAAGTTATCCGCCTCGTTTCGGAAAGGAACGATAATTGAAAACTGTAAAAATCGGGAGGATTTTTTCGGTGTGAAATAGGGCAATCGCGTCATGCCGTGGTATACCCATGCCATGGCAAGTAGGTAAATAGCGAGTATGCTTCCTAACACAAGCAGCATCAATTTGGGGCTTTGATGAGTAGAAAGCTACCGAAAATGGATGGAATCACCAAATTAAATATCCAGAGGCCTAAGACTGTGGCCAATATCAAGAATTCGCTAATTGGGATCCATTGAAAGAGCCAAACTGCAACGCTTCCTTTTACTATTACATCCAAAAAAGGCAGCATTGGAAGGATGGAAATCGCCAGGTACATTACATAAACGACAGGCAAAACGTCACTTAAAGTAAAATCGCCTCCCAAAAACAGGAGCGCTAAGTAAAATTGCGTGCTGAAAAGTAAATAACGACCTACCGAAATAAATAAGACTTGCACTTTTGTTCTTGATGGTATTCTCTGGAAATTGGAGATCAAATTCCGTACTTTCAGCGATTTTAGCATAGGAATCTTATGTGTTAGTTGGATAAGTATTACCACTATAACCATCAATAGAAGAAGAAACCCTACCATCTTCATGCTGTTAAAAGCAATCGGCATGGCTTTACCCCACCATAAAAACCCAAGAATTCCGAAAATTAGGGTGATAGCCATCTGGGCAAGATTGCCAAGGCCATTTAAGAACAGTATTCGTTTGGCCTTATCTTTTGTGAAAAAATAAGCTTTGGCTCCGTACTCCCCAATTCGGTTAGGAGTTGCCACCGAAGACGTAAGGGAAATCAAGGTTTGTTTTAGTGCATCTCGGTATGTAATTTCGGTGAAAGTTTGTACCAAGAGCTGCCATTTCTTCGATTCCATCAACCAATTCAGGGCCGACATTAATAGCAGTCCAACGAGTAAAGAGAGATCCGTGGGCTTTCGGAATTTTGGGATCCAAGATTCCAAATAGACTTGCTGGTCTATTAATTTTGTGTAGAGATAGTAGAAAGAAAGGGTTAGGATACCTACCTTTAGGGCAAGAGTAGCATAATTTTTTGCTTTGTAGGTAAGGGCAATCATGGCTCTAAAATACTAAAGATTTAAGAGGATGGCATCAGAAAAAATAATATTGGGTATCGATCCGGGAACCACAGTGATGGGATTTGGGCTCATAAAAGTGGTGGGAAAGAAGATGCATTTCATCCAGTTGAACGAACTATTGCTTTCCAAATACGACGATCATTACCTGCGTTTAAAGCAAATTTTTGAACGTACCGTAGAATTGATCGACACTTATCATCCCGACGAAATTGCAATTGAAGCTCCCTTTTTCGGAAAGAATGTGCAGTCCATGTTAAAGTTGGGTCGGGCGCAGGGAGTGGCCATGGCGGCTGGCTTGTCTAGGCAGGTGCCCATCACCGAATATTCCCCCAAAAAAATTAAAATGGCCATCACTGGAAATGGAAATGCCAGTAAGGAGCAAGTGGCTAAAATGCTTCAGCAATTATTGGATTTGAAAGAACTTCCAAAGAAATTGGATAGTACCGATGGTTTGGCAGCAGCTGTTTGTCATTTTTATAACCAAGGACAGGTAGAAGTAGGCAAAAACTATAGTGGTTGGGCTGCTTTTGTGAAACAGAATGAAGATCGAATTGGGAAATGAATCCTTCGGAAACATATTGCCGAAATTGTGAAACCCCTTTGCAAGGCTCTTTTTGTCCTTCCTGTGGTCAACGGGCTTCCATTCACAAGGTGACTTTTCGAGAAACATTCGAAGACTTAACGAGTGCTGTCTTCTCTATCGATGCCCCCTTTGTTCGAACAATAAAGGAATTAATCATTGCTCCGGGTAGGCTGTTCCGTTCTTATTTATCGGGGAAGCGAAAAAGCTATTACAAGCCTGTTGCTTTCTTTGTTGTGATGACGGTAGGTTACCTCATATTGCGAAGCTTGGTACAATTCGATCCTTTCGAGAATAGTTCGGTTGATAAATCGAAGCTTCCTGATGCCGACACCATCCTGGCAACAAGGGATTATATGTTGGCCCATATCAATAAATTACTCTTCTTTTTTGTCTTCACCCTGGGATTGATGATGAAGCTTTTCTTCTATAAACGGTATTCTTTAGCCGAGTATTTGGCGGTCTCCTTTTATATGGTAGGAATCTATACCTTTTTTGGGGTGTTCAATGTATTGTTGGTTCGTTTTGCAGGGCCTAATTGGCAGACTTTTGCCATTTTGGTGATGCTGGTATACTTTATTTATGCTCTGGTTTCTTTTCTGGAGGGATCGAAAATTTGGATTGTCCTAAAAGGACTCCTCGCCTATATTTTCGGATTTGTACTTTATACACTTCTTGCATTCGGACTCTCATACATCGTGATAAAATATTTCTGATTCATGGCCGGGCTCTATCTGCACATTCCCTTTTGTAAACAAGCATGTCATTACTGTGATTTTCACTTTTCCACTTCCTTGAAAAAAAAGTCGGATTTGGTAGCTGCCCTTTGTACGGAAATGGTTCTGAGGAAACATGAATTGGAGGGTCCTGTCAAGACGATTTATTTTGGAGGAGGAACTCCCTCATTGCTTTCTGCCAATGAATTAGAAACCATTTTCGATACCATTTTCAAACATTATGAGGTAACGGACGATGCCGAGATTACCCTGGAAGCAAATCCTGATGATTTATCTGAATCGAAAATTAGGGAGTTCAGTGTAAGTCCCATCAATAGACTCAGTATCGGGGTACAATCCTTTTTCGAAGAAGACCTCCGCCTTATGAATAGGGCACATTCCAGCGAGGAAGCCTTTCAATGTATACAAATAGCTAGGGAGCATTTTGAAAATATAAGTATCGATTTGATCTACGGAATTCCTGGTATGAGCGAGGAGCGATGGCTCGAGAATGTTTCCAAAGCCCTGAAATTGGGAATACCCCATCTTTCCTGTTATGCTTTAACCGTAGAGCCCAAAACAGCTCTGAACCGCTTTATTGAAAAAGGTATAGTGCCACCGGTCGAGGATGAAGTCGCCAGAAGGCATCATACACTGCTCATGGAAGCAACGCAAAACGAGGGAATGGTAAATTACGAGTTTTCCAATTTTGGAAAACCCGGCTTTGAATCCCAAAACAATTTGGGCTATTGGATGGGGGAATCCTATTTGGGGATAGGCCCCTCAGCCCACAGTTACGACGGAAGCTCCCGTTCTTGGAATATTGCTAACAACAGTCGGTATATTAAAGCAATTGAAGCGGGAAAATTGCCATTGGAACGCGAACAGCTCACCTTGAAAGATCGCTTTAATGAGTATGTAATGACCCGATTGCGAACCCAAAGAGGGATGCTAAAGGAGGAAGTGGAAACACAATTCGGGCCAATTTTCTGGCGGCATGTGGAAGCACAGGCCGAGCGACATATTCTCAGTGGATTGATGGTGAAAGAGGGCGGTTTTTTGAGAATAACCAATGCTGGGAAATTTCTTGGAGATGGTATCGCAAGTGATCTTTTCTTAGTACATTTAAGAGAAAATACATAAGCCTTGAAAGCGACTTTTAAAATTCAGGATCACCTGGTGAATGTTGATTTTTCAGAACCCATAGATATTTCCATCCCACTGCAGGACTCCGAACAAAATCTAAGGGCATGGTATCTATCAAAACCAGTCATTGAGCCGGTGAAAATGGACGAATGGGTGGGCTCGGTCCAGAGTGGAGCTTCCGTTAATTTCAACAATATTCAATTCAATCCGCATGGTCATATGACCCATACAGAAAGTGTTGGGCATATCACTCCAGGATTTTACTCGGTAAATAAGGTTTTGGACAATTATTTTTTTCGGGCCGAATTGATTTCAGTAGTTCCGGAAAACAAAGGAAAGGATCGTGTGATTTCCGCCAAGCAGATTATGGGCTTATTAGGAGTCAAGAAACCACAAGCCTTGGTGATCCGCACGTTGCCGAACACCCAATCGAAAAAGAGCAGGAAGTACGATGACACTAACTGGCCCTATATGGAAGAGGATGCCGCCGTTTTTCTTAGGGAACTAGGGGTAGACCATCTTATGGTCGACACGCCCTCGGTAGATAAGGAACGCGATGGGGGGGCGTTACTTGCACATAAGGCGTTTTGGCATTACCCAGAGAGAATACGTAAAGGTGCCACCATAACCGAATTGATTTATGTACCAAACACGGTAGAAGATGGCAGCTACCTTTTGAATCTTCAAATTGCCCCTTTTGAAAATGATGCGGCCCCATCCCGTCCAGTTTTGTATAAACTTGTTTAATTTCTTCTATGGATATTGAAGCCTTTCGTTTGTACTGCTTGGCCAAGAAAGGAGTCACCGAGTGCTTTCCATTCGATGAGCAAACTTTGGTATTCAAGGTTATGGGAAAGATGTTCGCCCTTTCAGGTCTGGAACATCATCCATCACGGGTAAACCTAAAGTGTGATCCAGATCGATCGGTTCAACTACGGGAAGAATACCCCGGGCGAATCCTGCCGGGGTATCATATGAGTAAATTGCATTGGAATACCTTGATGATAGAGCAAAATTTATCCGACGATCTAATTCGCGAACTCATCGATCGCTCCTACAATTTGGTGGTGGAAGGTTTAACCAAAAAGGCCAA
>CAZOSF010000045.1:16726-21833 GCA_964582415.1 uncultured Alteromonas sp. | reverse complement strand
GCGCTATCGGTGACTTCGGAAGCCAACACAATGGGTCTTGAACTCATCATCACCATTTTCTGAACGAATTTCATTTTTTCGTTCAGTGGTAATCGAAGTCGTTGGAACAACTTTTTCACCATTTTAGACCCAACATATTCATGACCGTGGAAGGTCCAACCAATTTTCTTGTCGAAGCGTTTCGTTGGCGCCTTTCCAATGTCATGTAACAAGGCTGCCCAACGCAACCATAAATTATCGGTGGTCTGGGCAATATTGTCTACTACCTCAAGGGTATGCCAAAAATTATCCTTGTGGAGCTGTCCTTCTACTTCTTCGATTCCCTGTAGTGCCACTAACTCTGGAAATATAAGAGGCAAGAGCTTGGTCTTGTGCAAAAGGGCAAATCCTTTTGAAGGCTGATCTGCCATCAATATTTTATTGATTTCCTCCACCACCCGTTCCATGGATATTATTTTTAAACGCTCGGCATTTCGAGTAATGGCGTTTAAGGATTCCATTTCAATTGTGAAATTCAATTGTGTGGCAAAACGGATCGCCCGTAACATCCGCAAAGGGTCATCGCTATACGTAATGTCTGGATCAAGGGGTGTTCGAATCAATTTGTTTTCAAGGTCCTTTAATCCATTAAAAGGGTCCAATAACTGTCCGAAGTCGGCTTCATTCAAACTCAGGGCAAGGGCATTGATGGTAAAATCCCTTCGATTCTGATCATCCTCCAAAGTGCCATTTTCTACGGCTGGATTTCTACTGTTCTCTTCGTAGGATTCTTTACGTGCTCCAACAAATTCCAATTCCAAAGACCTGCTTTTCAGCATGGCCGTTCCATAATTTTTGAAAACACTCACCTTTGGATTCCCGGGGAGCATCGCAGACACCTTCTTTGCCAAGTCAATACCACTTCCTACGGCTACAAAATCAATATCCTTAGGAGTTCCTCTTTTCAAAAGATAGTCGCGCACATATCCTCCTATGACATAGGTCTCTAGGTCAAGTTCCGTGGCCGCTTTGGATACGACCCGGAAAATGGGATCTGCGAGTGCATTCTGAAAGGATGGGTTTCCGTGCATATTATGATCTGATAACCTTCACCGTCCCATCATTTTTTAATTGAATGATGGTGGATTGTTGGCTGCTTTTTTTAGCGCGGTGCAAATTTACGACATAGTCGACGCCCTCCAAAATGGAAGGATTGATTTCTTTGTATTCTTTCGGGCTCCGATCCCCACTAAAATTGGCAGAAGTGGAAACCAAGGGTCTACGCAGTTTTTGGATTAACCTTTTACAAAATTCGTCCCTTGTGACACGAATCGCCAGCGTATTGTCATCTGCTACCAAATTTTCCGCCACGCGTATGGGATTGTCGTAAATAATTGTGGTTGGACGGGAAGCATATTTCATAATGTCGTAAGCTGCCTCAGGAACCGATTCCACATACTGATTCAACATTTTCATATCCGAAACCAAACAGATCATCGCCTTGTTCTCCTCCCGTTGCTTCAACTGGTAAATTTTAGATACTGCCTCAGCATTGGTGGCATCGCATCCAATGCCCCAAACGGTATCGGTGGGATAACAAATCAAGCCTCCGGATTTTATTACTTCAAAACATTTATTTAGTTCTTCATTCATAACCGCTCAATTTGTTTTTGATAGGATATTCAAAAATAAGAATTGCTTTCGTCAATTTAACTCCCAAAAAGATTGAATTATCTTTGTTGAAAATTCGAGAACATGCGTACCGCTTTCTTGGTATCTACTTACAATTGGCCAGAGGCATTGGAATTGGTATTGGAGAGTCTAAAATTACAGACTCAGATGCCCGATGAAGTACTCATTGCCGATGATGGCTCAAAGCCTAATACTACAGCGCTTATAGATACTTACAAGTCATCTTTCCCCGTACCGATAAAGCATGTTTGGCATGAAGATGAGGGCTTTCGAAGAACGGTGATACTCAACAAAGCGATTGCCCAAACCCAATGTGAATACATCATTCAAACTGATGGTGATTGCATTCTTCACAAGGATTTTATCAAAGACCATAAAAAATCTGCAGAAAAGGATACATATCTCTTTGGAAGTCGCGTGAATATTCTCGAAGATTTTGTTTCGGAACTTTTTGAAAAAAAACAGGTCCGATTTGGCTTCCTTTCAAAAGGGATAAAAAATAGAACCCGCAATTTGCATCTCCCATTACTCATGGGACGTTACAAACCGAAGAACGAACTCTCTTCCAAACTTCGGGGTTGTAATCTTTCCTTCTGGCGTTCCGATTTCCTTGCGGTGAATGGGTATAACGAAGACATGACAGGATGGGGTAGGGAGGATTCTGAATTGGTCGTTCGTATATTGAATAAAGGTGTCCTTGGCAAACGCATCCGGTATGGGGGTATTATTTATCATATCTGGCATACCTCTGCTTCCAAGAGGAACTTCAACGTTAATGATGCGATCCAGCAGGAAAGCATTCAATTAAAACGTACTTGGTGCGAAAAGGGAATCGATCAATACCTTTAATGAACAGACTGGTTTAGAAAATCGATGACAGCTTTGGCGGCTCTTTCTGAGGCTGTAGTTCCTACTTCCGTATAAAAATTCTCCCGATTCATTCGTTCTTGAACCGGATGGTATTTTTCAAAATCATTAAAAGCAGCAGAAAGGGCAGTGTCCAATTCCTGTATATTTTCTATCACCGAACCACATTTCCAAAACCGAAAATTGTCGTCGTTTTCATATTCGATTTTGTCCTGATTGATAAAAACACAGGGGCGCGGATTTAAGGTAAATTCGAATACTTGACTAGAAACTTCCCCGAGGAAGATGTCAGCACTTCGGGTATAGGTCATATTTACGCTCTCCTCACTCCCCAAGTCAATATAAAAATGTTTTGCTTCAAAATATTTCGCAGGGAGAGAAGCACCTGATTCCCCTCCCTTGTGCTGAAACAAATTGATGTGAGGGGCAAAAATCAAGTTGAATTTGTTTTGGCTATAGAAATATTCTAAAATCTCTAATCCCATTCCATGCCAGGAGGAGGTAGGGGGAGAGAAATGGGGGTTGTAGAGGACAGTGGGCCTATCATTGTCGAAAAACTTTTGAATAGGCAAGGAGGCGACAGCATCCAATTTCGGATAACCGATAATCACAGGATGAGGACCCAGTAATCCTTTTTCTTTGAATTGTTGGTAATGGAAGTCGCCGTATAAAAGCTGAAAGTCGAAAGATAATTGGTCGCTGTTGTAACTATACGATCTGCCGGGTGCTCCATGGGGGAATTTCAATAACTTGGGATGACTCCGATTGCCACGCGCTTTCAAGAGTTCCTTTTGGAAATAATCGGTGAGTACCAAGGCATCGAAGTGAGAGAGCAAGTAGTTGTTATTGCGCTTTAACCAGAATCCTTTTCTAGGCAGTTTTCGTTTTTTTAATGTATCGGTGAATTGACGGAACAGCAAGGTGCGCCGCTCTACAATCTTCACTGCATCTCCATTGAGCCGTTTTAAAGTACTTCGTAAATAGGCATGTTCCCCCGGAAAGGTGAGAATGGAAACGTCGCAGGTTTTGGATAATTCCACCGCCACACTGATGAAGTGATTGACATGATGCAGTTCATCCAGAAAAAGAAAACCAATGCGTTTTTTTGCCATTCCTATTTTAAATTTCGATGCAGCAGTCGAAGGTAAACGTAGCGTCTAAATACAGAGTGAGCATTTATGGTTGCCAGAATATAGCCTTCCTTTCCATCCAAAATACCCAAACGCAATAAATATTGGTGCCAAAAACGATAGGCGGGTCGAAATACGAAATGATACCATCCTGCTTTTTTCTTTTTTTCGAAGAGCATCTGCGCCTGTAGTTTGCTGTAATGGTTTAGCTTTCCCACATAATCGTCATAACTTTTGTACGTATGATGGGGAAATCTCGTTTTCAATTTTGCCGTAGTACCTTCCACTTCAATCGTTTCATGTACCAAATTACCATTGTACCGACAGAAATTTTTGTGGAAAAGTCGAATCACCCAATCGGTCTGGAAGCCCGAATACTGGATTTTTTTTCCCATGAAATACAATTGCCTTCGAATATAGTAGGCATTTGCTTTTGGATTCTGAAGGACTTCCAATAATTCTTCCCTTAATTCTGGTGTAATTTCTTCATCCGGATCAAAGAAAACGATCCAATCGTTTGAAGCCTTGGAAATGGCATAATTTTTTTGAGTGCTGAAATCGTCAAAAGCTCTTTGATATACTGTCACCTTTTCGAACTTGGAAGCCAAGGCCACCGTAGCGTCTGTACTGAAGGAATCCACCACAATAATTTCATCGGCAAAGTCCAAGCTTTCCAAGAAAGTCACAATATTCTCGGCTTCATTTAAAGTAATGGCGAGCGCCGTTATTTTGGGTAGTGGGTTCAACCAATCCGATTTGTGGGTAAAGATACTAATTTTAGCATATGAGACAGGGGAGACAGGGCACCTGTCTTTCATCGGAAAATTATCCCTAATTTTGAATCCAGATAAGCGCTTCGATTTGGATACGATTGTTATTGCGGAAAAATACCTAGACCAGAAGGAGTCCCTACTTGCTGTCGTTCATAATTTCGATACGGAGGAGGGGGTCAATGTTGGCGATGGTGATAGAAATGTCATCAAGGCTTTTGATATGGGAAGTTTTCGACTTAATGTCAAATCCTTTAAAGTGCCCAACCTGATCAATAAATTGGTGTATCGTTACTTCCGTAAATCCAAAGCAGAACGTTCTTTTACCAATGCTTCCACTTTGTTGAAGATGCAGATCGGTACTCCAGATCCCATTGGATATATTGAAACCTATCAGGGTCCATTTTTTCATCGAAGTTATTATCTGAGCGAGCAATTGGAAGTAGATTTTACCTTCCGAAGTCTCATTCACAATCCGAATATCGAGCGAAGGGAAGAGATTATTCGAAAGTTTACCCATTTTACGCATCGTTTGCATGAAAACCGGGTGTTATTTAAAGATCACTCACCAGGAAATACCTTGATTCAGTTACAGGGTGAGAAGGTGTCTTTTTATTTGGTGGATTTGAATCGTATGGAATTTCGGGATTTAACCTATGAAGAACGCAT
>CAZOSF010000045.1:9087-16626 GCA_964582415.1 uncultured Alteromonas sp. | reverse complement strand
CATTTTTTGAAATTCGCTTTACACCATTAACCTGCTCCCATAAAAAACTCATTCATACCATTCCCTTGTTTCCCGAATTACCCATTGTAACCTGTGATGACGATTTTATCTATCATCCCACTTGGTTGGAATCCTTGTATCGGGAGCATTTGGAGCGCCCTGGAGTTGTCTTGGCAAATCACGTGCGAACCATAACGTATGATGGGAATGATAATCTGATGAGCTACACCGATTGGCGCTACAATCCTTCGAGAGATGAGAACAGTGCAATGCTATTGGCCATTGGGGGCAAAGGGGTATTATACCCTCCCTATGCTTTGGACGAACGCTACGATAAGGTAGATCTGTTTTTGGAATTGGCCCCAAAAGCCGACGATTTATGGTTTAAGGCAATGGAATTGCTTCAAGGGACCCCTGTTAGATTATCTCGAAGACCAGTACCAGAGCCGATCCCCATTGCCCGTACCCAAAAGGTATCCTTGAAAAAAGAGAACATCGGAGGTGACAAAAATAAAAAGCAATGGCAAGCCTTGGAAGCGTATTTTTCTTTGAAGAAGTACTACTAGTTTTTTAGTTGCGCTTTGATAAAAGCATTGAGTGCAGGAAGCCAATAATCAGGTTTAAAATGTCGGTACCATTCTCCAAACTCTTTCTTGATGTCTTTCATGGAGTGGTTCTCATAAACTTCTGGCTCGAAATCAGAGAGATGTACGGAAACATTCTTTTGTCCATCCTCGAATGAGTTCCAGGCTTTTTTATGGATCCAAGGAGAAAACAAGGTGAAGGTGGGAATATTCAAAGCCTTTGCCATATTCACGGCACCTCCTTCGTTTCCAATGAGAAATGTGCATTTGGACAACAGTGCCATAAACGCTCTCAAACTTGCGCCATATATATTAAAAAACGAATGTGATTTCCCGGTATCGCTCAATCGGTCGAAAATCTTCTGTGCCTCCTCTTTTTGGGAAGGAGTGTAATTGTAAATAAGTTGTCCGTTGGTTTTTTCTATGACTTCCTCAATTAAAGTTGCCATGTAGTTGTCCGGCAAAGATTTATCTTCCGCACTACCCAACAAACCGATCATAACGATGGGGCGATTGAAATCGATTCCACCGTGTTTTAAAATTGAATGGGCTTGTTCTCTTTCCTCTTCGGTAAGATAAATTTTGGGTTGGAGAATGTTGTTTTCAATTTCATCCTCAGGAACCAACAGCCGCAATCGATCTTCGATCGCATTTCCCGCATTGGTATATACCGTAGAGCTTCGCTCAATGGTTTTTGTGTACACGAATTTCGGATAGTCTTTTGCGTACGAAATTCTTTCTGGCGCCCGACTGAACCAACTGATGATTCCGCTTTCCAGTTTGCCGTAGGCATCCACCACCAAATCGTATTTTTGATGTTTTATGGTCATTAAGAATTGCCAAAATGCTTTCCGATCTTTTCGAAATTCCTCCTTAAAGAGGAGTATCTCGTCTATGAACGGATTATGCTCCACCACGGGCAAGGTATATTCATAAATACAGTAATGGACTTCCGATTCTGGGATGTTTTTTTTCAGCCATTCACAAAGAATAGACGACACCAAGACATCGCCTATCATCTTTTGTTGAATGACCAATATTTTTTTCATCGTTTCGCTGCTTCCGATGTAAAAGTACATATTTCTCTTTGATGGGCATAACGTGAACAAGCTGGCACCCCACTATAAAAAATGAATTATCTTTGTTTCCATGAATGCACCAGAAATTTCCGTAATCATCAGCACATATAATGCCGTTTCTTGGCTGGAAAAAGTGCTATGGGGATATAGCGTTCAGGATTTCACCAATTTCGAATTACTTGTTGCCGATGACGGTTCTACCGAGGAAACGGCCCAACTTATTCAGCGATTACAGAAAGAGGTATCCTATCCCATCATTCATGTATGGCAGGAGGATGAAGGATTTCAAAAATCACGAATCCTGAACAAAGCCATTATGGCCGCAAATAGTTCATATCTGGTTATGAGCGATGGCGATTGCATTCCAAGAAAGGATTTCCTTAAAATACATTTCGAACGTAGGGAAAAAGGCTTTTTCCTCTCTGGGGGGTATTTTATGTTACCGATGTCTATTTCTGAAGCTATTACCAGACAGGACATACTCACCGGAAATTGTTTTAATGTAGATTGGCTGAAAGCCCAAGGGCTGAAGGCTTCCTTCAAAAACAACAAACTCACCGCGGGGAAGATGAAAGCTGGATTATTAAATGCACTTACACCCACCAATGCGAGTTGGAATGGGCACAACGCTTCTGGCTGGAAGGAGGACATCCTGGCGGTAAATGGATTTGACGAGCGTATGCAATACGGAGGGCAGGATCGTGAGTTGGGGGAGCGACTGATGAACCTTGGAATAAAAAGCAAACAGATCCGCTACAGTGCTATCTGCATTCATTTAGACCATCCAAGAGGGTATAAAAACGAAGCCTCAATACAAAAAAATCAAGCGATTCGGAAAGCCACCCGTGATGAGAAAAAAGCATGGACCCCTTATGGAATTGTAAAGGGCGAAAACCCATCTGCTTGATTAAACGGCAACGTCGTATTCTCTCAAAGCGTCGTTCAGTGAAGTTTTCTTGTTTGTACTTTCCTTTCTTTTTCCAATGATCAAAGCACAGGGAACATTATAGTTGCCCGCCGGGAATGACTTGGAATAGCTTCCTGGAATCACAACCGAACGTGCCGGTACATATCCTTTCATTTCCACAGGTTGATCGCCGGTAACGTCGATTATTTTTGTGGAAGCCGTCAATACCACATTGGCACCCAAAACAGCCTCTTTTTCCACACGAACACCTTCCACTACAATGCATCGCGAACCGATGAAGGCATTGTCTTCTATGATAACGGGAGCCGCTTGAAGGGGTTCCAAAACGCCTCCAATACCAACACCACCACTTAGGTGAACGTTTTTACCAATCTGTGCACAGCTACCCACGGTTGCCCAAGTATCCACCATCGTTCCTTCGTCCACATAAGCACCAATATTCACATAGCTAGGCATCATGATTACTCCTTTAGAGATATAGGCACCATGACGAGCCAATGCATGTGGAACCACCCGAATGCCTTTTTCCTCATAGCCTTTTTTTAATGGAATTTTGTCATGATACTCAAAAATCCCAACCTCCATGGTTTCCATTTTTTGAATAGGAAAATAAAGCACTACCGCTTTCTTAACCCATTCGTTCACCACCCAGCCGGAATCGGTTGGGGAAGCACAACGAAGCGTACCTTCATCACATAAACGTACCACTTCACGTATGGCGTTGATGGTATCTGTATCTTTTAAGAGGGAACGATCTTCCCAGGCTTTTTCTATGATGGATTGTAATTCGGTCATGATAAAAATGGAATTTGGGCAAAGATACTGCAGCCGTTTTTATTCGACCTACTTTTTGGTTTACTATTTGGGAAAGGACTATTTTTGCAGAAGATATGGCACGGATTTTGGCATTGGACTATGGAAGTAAGCGCACTGGAATTGCCGTGACGGATGAATTGCAATTGATTGCTTCCGGACTTACCACTGTAGCTACACCAGAATTAATCGCTTTTCTTCAGGAGTATTGCGAAAAAGAAAAAGTAGAACTCTTTTTGGTGGGTGAACCCAAACAAAAAGACGGTACCCATTCGGAGATTGAAGGAGAAATTCAACTTTTTTTAAAGCGACTATCGAAAATATTACCGGAAATGCCTGTTCAGCGAGTAGATGAACGCTTCAGTAGTAAGTTGGCATTTCAAGCGATGATCGATAGCGGATTAAAAAAGAAACAGCGCCAAAACAAAGCGCTTGTGGATGAAATCAGTGCGACCATATTGTTACAAGATTATTTAAAGAGAAAATGATTTACCCTATTGTTGCTTACGGAGATCCCGTATTGAGAAAAGAAACGAAGGACATCGACAAGAACTACCCCAAATTGGAGACCTTGTTGGCGGACATGTTTGAAACTATGTATGCTGCTTATGGTATTGGACTTGCAGCGCCACAAATCGGACTTCCAATACGGCTGTTTATTGTGGATGCTTCCCCGTTTGGGGATGATGAGGACCTTTCAGAGGAAGAGCGCCAATTTCTAGCTTCTTTCAAGCGGGTATTTATCAATGCTAAAATAGTAGAGGAAACTGGAAATGAATGGGCCTTCAATGAGGGCTGTTTGAGTATTCCAGATGTTAGGGAAGATGTGTTTCGACAAGAAACCCTTACCATTGAATATTTGGACGAAAACTTTAAAAAACATTCCGAAACGGTTTCCGGAATCGCCGCTCGAATCATTCAGCACGAATACGATCATATCGAGGGAATTTTGTTCACCGACAGACTATCGCCCTTAAAAAAGCGTTTGATAAAAAAGCGTTTGGACAATATTTCTAAAGGAAACATCAGTGTAGAGTATCGCATGCGATTCCCACTTGCAAAAAAGAGACGTTAATCCACTTTGGAAATCGGTTGACAACCATTAATTTTGCCGGCCTAAGAACTTAAAATCCTATGAGTCTAGAAAAAATACTATCCATATCTGGAAAACCGGGTTTGTATGAATTGAAAACCCAAACCCGTACGGGAATCTTGGCAGAGTCGTTGATCGACGGAAAAAAAGTTACCGTAAGCGCACGTCAGAACGTAAGTTTACTTTCAGAAATTGCCATCTATACCCTTGGTGCAGAGATGCCGTTGAGAGAGGTGTTTCAAAAAATATTCGAAAAGGAGAACGGTGGCCCCACCATCAGCCATAAATCCAGTAAGGATGAATTGGAAGAGTATTTCTTCAGTGTAGTCCCCGAATACGATGAGGATAGGGTGTATGCAAGTGACATTAAAAAAGTGCTTCAATGGTACAATCTGCTTCATAAAACGGGGCATACGAACTTTGAAGTGACGGAAGAGGCTGTCGCTGAAGAGGAAGAATAAAACCGGTTCATATCTCGTGATAAAATTAAATAGAGAATCCCCCTCAATCGAGGGGGATTTTTTATTTTCAACCTATGAATTCAAGAGAAGAAAAATTACAAGCCTTCGACCGTCTGCTCACTATCATGGACGAGCTGCGAGAGCAATGTCCTTGGGATCGGAAGCAAACAATGGAGAGCCTTCGCCACCTCACAATAGAAGAAACCTACGAATTAGGGGATGCCATTTTAGACCACGACCTCGAGGAAGTGAAGAAAGAGCTTGGAGATCTCCTCCTGCACATTGTGTTTTATGCCAAAATCGGCAGTGAAACCAATGATTTTGATATAGCAGATGTTGCGAATGAGATCTGTGAAAAACTCATTTCAAGACATCCCCATATCTATGGGGATATTACTGTTGTCGATGAAGAGGAAGTCAAGCAAAACTGGGAAAAGCTGAAGCTCAAAGAAGGGAAGAAGAGCGTATTGGAAGGAGTTCCTAAATCTTTGCCTGCTTTGGTAAAGGCCAATAGAATTCAAGATAAGGTAGCAGGGGTTGGCTTCGATTGGGAAGAGCCGAGTCAGGTATTTGAAAAGTTGAAGGAAGAACTAGGGGAACTACAGCATGAAGTAAATCAGGGGAATCAAGAAAAAATAGAACAAGAATTTGGGGATGTTTTGTTTTCCATGATCAATTATGCCCGGTTTTTGAAAGTCGATCCTGAAAATGCTTTGGAGCGTACCAATAAAAAGTTCATCAAAAGGTTCCAATATCTGGAATCCAAGGCGAAGGAGATGGGAAAATCCTTAAAGGAAATGACCTTGGCGGAGATGGACGTTTTCTGGGAGGAAGCAAAAAAAATCTGAGCCGAGGCCCAGATTTTTTTATTCTTTTTCCATGGTTTTTAGTTTTTTCAACTTGGCTTTCCAAACATTTAATTCCTCCTTATGGCGATCGATGTTCTTGTGCACTTCCTGAACCAAGGGATTGCTTTCATCAACGTGTTGGAAGAAACCTAGGTTGTTTTCCAACTGTCGAATCTCATCCTTGATCTCGTTGACTTTTTTAGCGATGAAGAATTTCTCACTTTGCAGCTGACGATCATTGTCTTGAGAAAGCATAGAGCTCACCTTGTTTTCAAATCGAATCATTTCAGCCTCTTTTTTGCTAACTTTCAGTTTGCCGAATAATCCATCCAATTCCTGATTGAACTTTTTGTCGATGTTCTTTTTGGAATAAGGAACACGCCCAATTTCTTTCCAAGCGGAAATCTTCTCTTTCAGAACTTTCAAATCTGCTTTATTGTCACCCGACAATTCCATTTCGGATACTTCTTTGAGCAAGGCTTCTTTTGCTTTTAGGTTTTCCATTTCCCCTTTGTTCTCCTCATCTTTCGATGCATGGAGTCGGTCGAAGTACTGGTTGCAGGCATCCTTGAACTGTTTCCAGATTTTATCGCTATTCTTTCGAGGAACGTGACCGATGGTTTTCCAATCCTTTTGGATTTTCTTCATCAAAGGAGTAACCACTTCAAAATCGTCACTGTTCATGTTCTCCTCAGCGATTTTCACCAGTTCCATTTTCTTTTCCAGATTTTCGTACTGCTGTTTTTTCTGGTTTTTATAGAAACTGTTTTTTGAATGGTTGAAATTACGGGTCGCCTCTTTGAAAATGTTCCAAATTTCCTTGTTCTTTCCTTTGGGAACCTTGCCGATTTCAAAATACTTATCCCTTAGTTCCTGTACTTTCTTGATGGCATTTTGCCAAGCACGATGATTCGGTTTAGTGGTTTCGGTAACTTCGGTGATTTGTTCTACGATGGCTTTTTTGGCCTCGAAATTTTCCTCGAAAACCGATTCCATTTGATCCAAGTACGACTGCCGCTTATCATGGATAACCTTAGTGGCTTCGCTGAATTTTTCCCAAACCTCTTCGCGTATGTCTTTCGCTACCGGCCCCACATCTTCTTTCCACATTTTGTGGAGCATCTGAAGTTCACGGAAGGCCTTATTTAGATCTGGCTCTTGTGCCAATTCTTCGGCCCTGCCGATAATTTTCAACTTTTGCTCCAGGTTATGTTTGAAATCCAAATCCCGGAATTCCCGGTTCAAATGAAGGAAATCGTAAAAATTCTCCACATGATGTCGGTAGGTGTTCCATACGATATTGTATTTATCCCTTGGAATAGGGCCCGCGACATGCCAACGATCTTGAATATCTTTGAAGTGCTTATAAGTGGTATTGATATTTTCCTCAACGTTGAGGAGGCCTTTTAGCTCCTCGATTAATTCCAATCGGTTTTCAAGATTGGCTTGAAGATCTTTCTTGAGGTTCTTATAGTAGTTGTTGCGCTTTTCCTTATAATCGAAATAAAGCGAACTAAATTCCTTTTTTAAAGGGGTGGTAAAATGGAAATCGATGATGTTCCCACCTTCTGATAGAAACTCTTCCTTTTTCTCTTCGAGCTCGTCTGCAAATTTAGCATTGAATTCTGTCCGAATTTCCTCAACAGCGTTTTTGATGCTCTGAATAGGTTTATCCTTCAACAACTTTTTGAAGGCTTCCACCAGTTCACTTTCCGACATAGAGTGATAGTCTA
>CAZOSF010000045.1:0-8987 GCA_964582415.1 uncultured Alteromonas sp. | reverse complement strand
ACCGCACCTATTTCTTCGGCTTCCTTATCCAATAGATCGAGATATGGGATGATTTGTTGTTTGTAAGGAATGGTGACGTTGAAACCTTTTAATTCAGGGTTGTCTTTGAGAAGTTGTTTGAAGTCTTCTATTTTTTGGATATCAAAATTGTCATAGCAATGTTTGCAATTCTCCCCTTCAAACTTCTTGTTAAAAAACTCTTTTGAAAAAGAATAGCCTATATTTCTCCCAATCAAACCGTACTTAGCCATTTTCTACCTTGTTTTTAACATTCAGGCGTTCCAACCATACCACTATTCCAATCCCCACTAAAATAAAAAAGATAGCCAACATGGTTTCGACAGAAAATTCTGTAGGCAAGAAGCGATCATAATCCTTTATAATCTCACGACCATTGGCATCATAGACGATGTTTCCGAAGACATCGGTTTCCAATTCCTTAACCTTCCATGGCCAAACAACACCTAAAGAACCTGTGATAAATCCTATGATTACCGCGTAGGTTGCTTTTTTATAATGCTTTAAAACATAGGCCAAAAGGTGGGAAAAGGTTACGAGACCTGCTAAAGAGCCCAGGGTGAAAACAGAAAGTACTTTCAATAATTCAACACGCCCAGCATCGTTTACAAAATTAAAATCCAAATGGGCAATATCCGCAAGAGTGTCATATAGGGCATTCACCGAATCCACCAACAACAACACATAATTTCCGATAAGCATCAGAATGAAAGAGCCACTCAAACCCGGTAATGTCATTCCGGAAACACTAATCATTCCACAGAAAAACACAAACAACAGGTTGTCATTTTCGGTAGCAGGATCTAAAAAACTGATTCCTATCCCAACAATAATACCTATAAGCAAATCACCGAGATGCTTTCGATTCCATTCACCATAATCTTTGGAGATGTAGTAAATAGAGCCAATAATCATTCCGAAAAAGGAACTCCAGACGTACAATTCGTAGTGTACAATCAGGTAATCTAATATTTTGGAAATACTGAAGTAACTGATGACCATTCCCAAAATCAAAAGTCCCAGAAATGTTCCGTTGATATACTGGTAAAAACTTTTGAAGCGTCCGTTAATTAACAGTTTGAAAGCCTTTCGATTGATCTTTTGCAAGGAATAGATGAATTCCTCGTAGAATCCCGCCACAAAAGCGACTACGCCCCCAGAAACCCCTGGCACCTTGTTAGCGGCGCCCATGGCTAGTCCTTTTAAGACCAACCAAATACGGTCGCTAAATGTTCTCTCTCTGGCCATTTCATTCCTTTTTCAGTTTTGCGGTCCATTCCAAAAGAAAAATGGTTAGGAATCCTACAATCATTAATAGTATTGCGGTGGTCAGTTGGGGATCCATACCGCCATTCAAGGACTGGTAGGCAGATGGACTAACACTTTGCTCGACAGCGGTTTTATAACTTTCGAAGTCTTGTACGGACTTCTGATAGACTGATAAGGTTCCCAATTCGGATACTTCGGAAAAAGGGAGGTTGGTTCCTAGTTCCTTGGAATACACCGAAAGGGTGTGTTTCCAAGGCCAAATTTTATTCAGACTACCCACAATAAATCCAGTGAGCAGTGCTAAGGTAGTGTTTTCGTAGTTTTTAAACAGCCATTTTAGTAGTCGACTGAAACTTAACAAGCCAATGACGGCGCCTCCAGCAAAAATCGCAATGCGTTGAAAATTAAAATCATGCAAAGCATCACTTAGGGTTTTATAGGCGCCTAAAATGACCAAAATAAAAGAACCCGAAATACCTGGCAAAATCATGGCGCAAATAGCCAAGGCTCCTGCAAAAAACAGAAAGTAGGAAGTATCGTTCGAACCTAAACTGGGGAGGGTAGTGATGTAATAGGCGGCTAGGGTTCCCACTATTAAAGAGATGATCGTACTTATACGCCACCGATTGATTTGTTTTGCAACATAAATAATACTGGCCAGAATCAACCCAAAGAAGAAGGACCAAATGAGTACAGGTTGGTTTTCGATAAGGTATTTTGCCACGCGCATGAACGTGACAAAGCTCAACAAAATACCCGTCAAAAGCGCTACCAAAAAACTACCATTCAGTTGTTGCCAGAAGGCTTTAACCCCTTTGTTTTTTAGTGTTTTGAGGAGTGAAAAATCGATGGAACTGATTGTGGTGACCAGTTCTTCATAAATCCCGGAAATAAAAGCGATGGTACCTCCAGATACGCCAGGTACTGCATCGGCTGCCCCCATGGCAACCCCTTTCAATCCGATAATTAAGTATTGGGAAAATGTTCGGGACTGCATCGATTGACTTCAATTAGCCCCAAAAATAAAGAATTTAAACCGAAGGATTTTGATGATTGCCAATTAATTCCTGCACCATCTTCTTGGCGAAAACTGTCGGAAAAAGTTCCTCCACAATTAGGGTAAAATCAGGATCGAGATTCAAGGCGTTTTTCAGGTGAAATTCTCCTTTGTTGTTTTCAGAGAGCAAATAATATAAGCCACCCAAACGGTATTCTATCTCTGCATTTTCTGGATAGAATTCACAGGCTTGCAATAAATTGTTGATGGCGGCATTAAATTCCCCTAATTGAATAAGAATATCGCAACGCGAAAGCCAGGTTTCCATTTCGTAATTGCCCAATTCGATGGAACGACGAAATCCGTGTTCGGCCTCTTCGTAAAAATTCAGACGTTTATTGATTTTGGCATACCGTTTCCAGTACAATACATTTTCGCTGTCGATATTGATAGCTTTTTCAATGTAATACAGTGCCTTTTGGAAATTTTTCTTTCGATAATAAAAATCGGTAATGGCGATCCAACCTTTATCCAACAAAGCATCTTCTTCCACACACTTGTTGTAGAATTGAATGGCCATCTCACCGTTCCCCATTTTTTCATAGCATTTACCAATGCGCAACAGGGCGAAGGAAGTTGGGTCATCCAATGTTAGGGTCATCGTATAGCTTTCAATGGCCCGTTCATATTCCTTGAGTTTTTCTAGCACTTTTCCTTTTTCCAAATAGGCCCCGATAAAACGGTCATCGCTAATGATGGCAAAATCGTAGGAAGCCAAAGCTTTTTTGTAGTGCTTAAGGGTATAGTATTGTTTTCCAACCTGATGCCAAGCGACCTCGCAATAGGGATGTTTATTCAGAAAATCATTCAAATAACCAATAGCTTCTTCATGTTGATCTAAAAAGTCGAAACAGTAGATAACATTATATAGGGCGGAATAGTCTTCTTCATCTACTTCCAAACAGCGCATAAAGTAGTATTTCGCATTCTCATAATCTTCGATGAAAAGGTGCTCCATTCCGAGAAGTGAAAGCACATCGGCTTCATCTTCTGTCATCTCTAAAGCTTTTTCCAATAATTTGATGGCCTTTTCGTGGTTGTCGCGACGCGACATGATATTGGCCTTCTGGATGAAGATTTCCTCGTTGAATTGATCCAATAGGTATAAGGAATCCAATAATTCTTCCGCTTTGTCCAGTTGATTCTCAAAGATGAGCATTTCCACTTGGAATAGCTTTAAATTGATGGAAGTAGGATGTTGTTCCAGACCTAATTTGGTCGCTTTCTTGGCTAGAGCCATCTTCCCGTTTTCCAGATAATGATGAATGATTTCTTCGAATTCTTCGGAGTCGAAGAAGTACACATCATTGGTTTTTAACATGGATTCAAATCGGGAAAGTGAGAAGTTGTTATGCTCGTTAGGGCTTAGTTGCATACGCAGGGGTTAACTTTTCATAATTAAATATACTAATGATAGGAGCACTTCAATTGTTGTGCCCTTTTTGTTTTTAACAAGCTTATCAACACAATGGTGCGGGCGCTTATTGGCTTGTTGGAGAGGGAGTTGGCTAAGATTTCGAAGAGTAAATGGAATCCATGACTCCTGTCATGATGGCACAGGCTTTTTCGATTTCTTCTAGGGAAATGGTCAAGGGAGGGGTCATTCGAATGGCTCTTGTCTCAAAAAGTAACCAAAACAGGATGAGTCCCTGCTTTTGGCATTCCAAGATGATTTGGTTGGTAATTTCTTCCGATGCTGTGATTGCTGCAAGCATGAGCCCCTTACCTCGAATTTCAGTAATAAGAGGGTGTTTCAAGAGCTTTCGAAGATGTTGCTCTTTGATTAAGGTTTCCTGTATTAGTTGCGTTGAGATTAGGGCTTTTAAAGTAGCCAGTGCCGCAGCTGCGATAACCGGATTGCCCCCGAAAGTTGTGATATGTCCCAGTTTTGGATTTTCCTTAAATAGTGACATGAGTTCGTGAGAAGCCGTTAATGCTCCGATGGGAAGTCCACCGCCCATACCTTTTCCCATGACGACGATATCAGGAATTACGTCGAAATTTTGAAAACCGAACAATTTTCCTGTTCGCCCGAATCCGGGTTGGATTTCATCCAGAATTAAAAGGGCTCCTACTTCTTCACAGCGTGCTTTCACCTTTTTCAGATAGTCATCTTTTGGAAGAATGAATCCCGCCCCTCCTTGAATGGTTTCCAATATGACTCCGGCTGTTTGTTCAGTGATTTTTTCTAAATCTTCTTCATTATTGAAGCGGATGGAATGACAGTCTGGGATCAATGGCTCGAAGGGCTTTTTGCGCTCTTCATAATCCATTACGCTCATGCTTCCCATGGTATTTCCGTGATACGCATTGTGAGCGAAGATTAATTCTGTACGTCCGGTGGCCCTTCTTGCCAACTTCAGTGCCGCTTCAATAGCTTCCGTACCGCTGTTCACCAAATAAGTAGTTTCCAGTGGATCCGGCAATTGTTCCGCTAAAAGTTTAGTCAATTCCACCGCAGGCCCTTGAGCATATTCTCCGTACACCATAACATGGGCGTAGGATGCCATTTGCTCCTGTACCGCTTTGACAATGGCTGGGTGGGAATGGCCGAGGGTACAGGCAGATACTCCCGCAACAAAATCTAAATGCGCGTTTCCCTCGATATCATAGATATAACTTCCCTTCGCATGGGAAACCTCCATGCCTAGTGGGTGTGAGGTAGTCTGTGCCTGATATTTGAAAAAGTCCTTCAACATGATCAATCTTGCTCCTTCTTAATTTGCAGGGAATCTGATTTCTTTGTCGTTTCGAATCGTGGATCCGAATCTCTATTTTTTAAATCTTCTGGCTTCAGTTTGGACGCCTCTGGCAGATCGATTTCATCTACATTTTCATCATCAAAGAAGAGTCCTTCATCTTCTGGTAGAGGAATTCCGGTGATTTTTGGCAAGACTGGATACGGCTTGCCCTTAAATAAATCTTCAACCACTAGAAGACGTTCCTCCCCACGCCATTCAAAACCTGGAAGTAACCTTGCATTTTCAGGAAACTCTGAAGGCGGGTACACCTTTCCCGGAACTTTTTTCAAGAATCGAATACCCACAATTTTTTGGTTTTCCAAGTACATTTGTATGGAACTGGAGACCGTGTTGTTGATTCCCACCAATTCGCCTTTGTCGTTTCGAGAATAGTAAATCACTTGGGTATTTTTAATCAGATCGACCGTATCCAATTCGTTGTTGGTAAACAAACCGATAAGGCGTTCGCCGGTAACTTGATTGTATCCCAAGCTGTCCTTTTGAATGAGAAAGGCATTGTTGAAAACCTTGAGTGAATCCAGCTGATCGGTTTCTTTGTTGTTGATGAGATGGATGGTATCGCCTGTCATTTGATTTTCCCCGCTCCATAGGACGGGACGGGTAATCAGTTTGGTCAGGCCTTGTTTTTCATCCAAAAATATCGAATCGCACTTCCCACTTGTGGCTTGTGTACTATCGGTTCCTCTTTTAAACATTCGGGCTTGGTAAAAGGCCTTGATGATACGGTTTTCTGGTTTGCCCGTTATACGAATGGTGTCGGCATGTACGTACACCGAATCATTTTCTTGTAACGTTATCGCTAATGCCCTTTTTGTGATAAAGACAGAATCTTGATCACGATAGACCTCTGCATAATGCCCTCTTATGATACTTTTGTTAAGGGTGTCAATGACTTTAATGTTGTTGGTCGCAGAGGCAAAACCGCGGGACCGATCAAAATAAATACTGTCACCGTACAATATTCGGTTGTTATAATCTACCCTAGAGTTTTTTACAAAATACCCAGTGTTGCTTCGGGTGTTGTAAAAACCCCTCTCACAGTATACGGTACTGGTTTCGCTCTCAATTGTCGATTTTCCATAGAGATAGGCAATGCCCGACTCGGAATAAAAATCCAATTGGGGAGAACTTAGCGTGTATTTTGGGTTAACAATCTTTACGTTCGAAAGGAACTGATACTTTTTTGATTCGGCATAATACCGACCAATTCTACTGGTTAGCGTACTCGCTGTATCGCGAACGGTTCCTCCTGTACGATAATAGGCCTGCTGTTTTTTACGATCGAAATACAGGGTATCTGTCCTTAAGGAGGTTTTCGGTTCCGTCAGGACCACGTCACCTGCAGCGAATGCAAAGGAAGTGTTGCCGTTGTATTCTGCATATTTACTTCGCATGCTTACGGTATCCCCTTGATTGATGCGGACATTTCCGTAGGCTTTTACAAAATTGTCCTTGAAATATACAAAGGCTTGATCGCACCACATTTCCACCCCTTCATGTACGATAAATACCTGTCCTGTGTTGTCCCGCGTATAAATTACTGCCTCGGGAAATTCCGGTTTCTTTTCAAAATACCCTGATTTTACCGTGACCTTTGTCGTCTTCGTGGAATCGATAATAGTAACCTGAGCAGCCCCCAGCCCATATACCAAGAAAAAAACTACGGCTAGTATGTAATGCGCTCTGTTCACAATTCTAATTTGTACTTGGGAAACGGAAATATCCCGAGAATCGTATCCTAACGATGGATGGTTTGTTTTCTATCGGGTCCTACCGATACAATTTTGATGGGTACTTCCAATTCTTTCTCCAAAAATTCGATATAGGCGTTCAATTCCTTGGGGAGTTGGGAAGCCTCAGTCATTTTGGTGAGGTCTTCCTTCCATCCAGGTAATTCGGTATAAACGGGGGTTACATTTTCCTCTTCGATGTTGTAGGGAAGATGTGTAATAGTTTCGCCTTTGTACTTGTAGGCAGTACATACCTTCAAAGTAGGGAAACCACTTAGAACATCTCCTTTCATCATCATCAACTGGGTTACCCCATTCACCTGAACGGCATATTTCAACGCCACTAAATCCAGCCATCCACAACGTCGTGGGCGTCCTGTGGTGGCTCCAAATTCATGTCCAACACGGCCCATGGTGGCACCATTTTCATCGAACAATTCGGTGGGGAAGGGGCCTGAACCCACGCGGGTTGCATACGCTTTAAAGATTCCGAATACCTCCTTGATTTTATTGGGAGCAATTCCCAATCCAGTACAGGCTCCTGCCGCTGTAGTGTTGGACGAAGTCACATAAGGATACGTTCCAAAATCGATATCCAACAAGGAACCTTGAGCTCCTTCGGCCAAAATGGTTTTTCCTTCTTTCTGAGCTTGGTGAAGGTATTCTTCGCTATCGATGAAGGTCAAGGATTGCAGGGTTTTAATAGCATCGAAAAACTCTGCTTCCAATTCGTCTAGATTGTATTGAATATCAACATCATAAAACTTAATCATCGCTTCGTGCTTGTTGGCAAGGGCACGGTATTTCTCTTTCCAATCGCTCATTTCCGTATCCCCAACACGAATTCCATTTCTACCGGTTTTGTCCATGTAGGTTGGTCCGATTCCCTTAAGGGTCGAGCCGATCTTGGCCTTGCCTTTGGAAGCTTCACTGGCTGCATCCAACAAACGATGGGTTGGAAGGATGAGGTGTGCCTTTCTTGAAATAACCAGCTTCTTCTTAAAATCGATATTAAACTTTTTTAGGTTATCCAATTCACGCTTGAAGATAACGGGATCGATCACCACGCCATTCCCCACCAGATTAATCGCATTCTCATGGAAAATACCACTGGGGATGGTATGTAAAACGTGTTTTATGCCATCGAATTCCAAGGTGTGTCCTGCATTGGGGCCTCCTTGGAAGCGAGCAATGATATCGTAGTTTTTGGTTAGTACATCAACAATTTTTCCCTTTCCTTCGTCTCCCCACTGGAGCCCCAAGAGTAAATCTACTGCCATATGGTTGGTTATTTTTCGGAATTTTTTCGTTTTCCGTAGAAATACAATGAATGTTTGGTAATTTCAATATCGAATACCTCTTCGATGGTTTTTTTAATAGTCTGAATACGAGGATCACAAAACTCAATCACTTCCCCGTTACTCAAGATAACATGGTCATGTTGCCGATCGAAATAGGACTTTTCATAATGAGCTTGATTTTGACCGAATTGATGCTTGCGAACCAATCCACATTCGAGCAATAATTCGATGGTATTGTATAGGGTAGCCCTACTTACACGATAATTCTTGTTCTTCATGTTGATATAGAGGGATTCTATATCAAAATGATCGTTGTGTTCGTAGATTTCCTGCAAAATAGCAAAGCGCTCAGGGGTTTTCCGATGCCCTTTTTCTTCAAGGAAATCGGTGAAAACCTGCTTTACGATGGCTTGATTATTGCTTTCGGTTTTTGCACTCATAACAAAGGAGCAAAGTTACTCAATTATAGTCGGGTAACTTTATCGATTCCGTTTATTTTTTTCAGGTTTTTCACCAAGTTATCCAAGATGGCTTTGTTTTTTACCACCACAACAATCTTGCCCGTGAAGGTACCATCATTGCTATCAAAATGCACACTCCGCATATCGATGTGTAGGTTGTTGGAAACCACTTTTGTCACACTGTTTACCAACCCAATCGTATCAATTCCGGAAATCATCAAAGTAGCCTTAAATTCTTGTTGGGACGAATCAATCCATTTAGCAGGTATGATCCGGTAATTGTAATTGCTTTGTAACTGCAAGGCATTAGGGCAATTCTTTTTATGTACTTTGATGCCATCATTTACTGTAATAAATCCGAACACATCATCACCGGGGATAGGGTTGCA
>CAZOSF010000044.1:0-22181 GCA_964582415.1 uncultured Alteromonas sp. | reverse complement strand
GAAAACATCGTCTATGGGAGTGCTTTTTGGTAGATAAATTAGGCTTTCAGTGGGATGAGGTTCATGAGATTGCCGAACAACTGGAGCATATCCATTCCGATGAGCTTATCGATAGATTGGATGCGTTTTTGGACTTCCCAAAAACAGATCCTCATGGCGATCCAATCCCAGATAAGCAGGGAAAAATCAGTCAAACACAAAAGAAATTACTTGCAAATTTTGCAGTAGGTCAGCAAGGTATTTGTGTTGGCGTAAGGGATTCAGACGATGCCTTTCTGAAATTCTTAAACAAGAAGAAAATCGCCATCGGGTCTGTAATTAAAATCCTTGCGACAGAACCTTTCGACAATTCTCTACAAATCGAAGTAGATGGATCTTCCTTCTACATTTCAGAATCGATTTCGGAAAATATTTACGTACAAACAACCCATGACTATGGAAAAAGTAATTGAATATCTCGGCAGTATCGACCCTGTATTGGCAGCGTTTTACGCAGCGCTCTTTACTTGGGGATTAACGGCAATTGGAGCAGCCTTTGTATTTTTCTTTAAGAAAATGAATCGCGCCGTACTCGATGGCATGCTAGGGTTCACCGGGGGCGTTATGGTAGCAGCCAGTTTTTGGAGTCTTTTGGCCCCTGGCATTGAGATGAGTCCGGGCGAAGGATTCGAAAAGGTAATTCCTTCGGCTGTGGGGTTCTTTTTAGGAGCACTATTTCTATTCGGCCTGGATAAAGTGCTTCCCCACCTTCACATTAATTTTAAAGAATCTGAAAAAGAAGGGATTAAAACTCCGTGGCATAAGACCACCCTACTCACCTTAGCCATTACCCTACACAATATTCCGGAAGGTTTGGCGGTAGGGGTTTTATTTGGAGGTGTTGCCGCTGGCTTCGATGGAGCTACTATTGGTGCAGCTGTTGCGTTGGCCATGGGAATTGGTTTGCAAAACTTCCCAGAAGGCATTGCCGTGGCTATGCCGCTTAGACGCGCTGGTATGAGTCGCAAAAAAAGTTTTATGTATGGACAAGCCTCTGCTTTAGTGGAACCCATAGCCGCCGTACTTGGGGCCTGGGCCGTACTAACCTTCCAGCCCATACTTCCTTACGCGCTAGCCTTTGCGGCTGGTGCTATGATCTTCGTGGTGGTTGAGGAAGTTGTTCCAGAAACCCAGGTGGATAATTATACGGATATCGCTACAATGGGATTCATTATGGGATTCATCATTATGATGACTCTTGATGTAGGTTTGGGATAATATACAGGCTCAATGGCACTGACAGTCTTCTTTACCGCATTTAGTTTTGCCGCCATCCAAGGTGCCAATACTTTTTTTCTGCCCTTCGAAAAGAGGGGCCCATACGAACTTACGCACCAAAAAGGTAACGGCCAATGAAAAGGTGATAATGACGAGTATTGTTTGCATGCTCTAAACTACTGTAAAATTTGATACGCTCCAAGTGCTACAATGTATGCAAGGAAACTCATGAACACTAATTGATACAAGGGCCATTTCCAACTGTTGGTTTCCCGCCTCACGATAGCCAAAGTACTCATACACTGCATGGCAAAAGCATAGAATAACAACAAGGAGACCCCACTTGCAAAATTAAAACGAGGAGTTCCCAAGATTGGGTTGATCTCGGCACGCATTCGGTTTCGAATGGTCTCTTCCTCATCGCTCCCCACACTGTATATAGTCGCCAATGTACCAACAAATACCTCACGAGCCGCAAAGGAACTAATGATGGCCACCCCTATTTTCCAGTCATAACCCAAAGGGGTAAACACTGGCTCCATGCCTTTTCCGAGCACACCAATGTACGAGTGCTCCAATTTAAAGGATTCGACTTCCGCTTCCAATTCCTGCTCCGTGAGCGTTTGGCTTGAAGGATTTTCCCGTACAATACGATCGGCATCATTAAAATCGCCAGGACCATAGGATGCCAACACCCATAATATGATGGAAATCGCTAGGATTATCTTTCCTGCTCCAAAGACAAAGGATTTCGTTTTCTCCACTACGGTAATGAATACGTTCTTTGGAAGTGGTACTTTATAATTGGGCATCTCAATGACAAAGAAAGAGCGGTTTGGAATCTTCAACACCAAATCCAACAAATAGGCAGATAGAAATGCGGATGCAAACCCCAGTAAATACAGAAACATCAGGGTAAGTCCCTGAAGGCTGAAGATACCCAAAATGCGTTGCTCTGGGATCACTAGTGATATGATGATAAGGTATACGGGCAATCGAGCCGAACAAGTAGTAAAGGGGGTTACCAATATGGTGATGAGTCGCTCCTTCCAGTTTTCAATATTCCGTGTAGCCATAATCGCAGGAATGGCACATGCCGTACCCGATACCAAAGGCACCACACTTTTACCACTAAGTCCGAAGCGCCTCATAATGCGGTCCATCATAAAGACCACCCTACTCATATACCCGCTTTCCTCGAGTACCGAAATGAATAAGAATAAAAATGCTATCTGTGGAATGAAGATGACGATGCCTCCCAAACCGGGGATAATTCCTTCAGCAAGTAAATCGGTAAAATCGCCCGCTGGCAGCGTGTTTTTCGTCCAATCGCTTAAAGACGCAAACGTGGCATCAATAAAATCCATTGGGTAACTACTCCAGTCGAAGATCGCTTGAAATATCAACAGCAGAATACTGAAGAAAATAACATAGCCCCAAACCTTATGCGTTAGAATTCGATCCAATCGACTGCGCAAGTCCTTGGCCTTTTCCCTGTCAATTACAAGTGTTTTCCTTAGGGTTTCGTTGATGAATTGGTACCGCTTGATGGTTTCTTTTTGCTGAAGGCGTTTTAGTTCCCCTTTGGATTCTGTTTGAAACGACTGAATCCCTCCAAAATCATTTCGATCCAGCTTTCCAAAATTTACATCTTGGGTAATGACTAACCAAAGCTTATATATATCTTGGTTAGGGAATGCCTTTCGAAGGCGTTCGAAATATTCCGGGGCAATGATACAGGCATCCAAGCAGGTATTGGTAGGCAAATGCTTATAATCGGCGATAAGTTCTTTTAAATAGTCGAAACCTTCATTTTTACGGGCACTCACCAAAGCCACCTTGGTTTGTAATTGGGCTTCCAAGGCTTTTACATCCAAGGTGATGGCCTTACGCTTCATCCTATCGGCCATATTGATGGCTAGAATAGTGGGAATCCCTAAGTCTTTTATTTGGGTAAACAACAATAGGTTTCGCTTAAGATTCTCTATATCGCACACGACCACTGCTACATCCGGGAAGTCCTTATCGTTTTTATTCAACAGTAATTCAATGACTACATTCTCATCAACAGAAGAAGCGTTTAGGCTGTAGGTACCAGGCAAATCCAAAATATGGGCCTTTACACCCCTATTCAATTTTGCTATTCCTTCCTTTTTCTCAACAGTAATACCTGGATAATTCCCCACTTTTTGATTCAATCCCGTGAGTCGGTTGAATACCGAGGTTTTCCCCGTATTGGGATTTCCAATAAGCGCTACGTTGATTTGTTTGGCCATCTTACGGGATCAGTTCAACTTCGATTTGGGTGGCAATTTCTTTCCGAATCGCCACGTGACTTCCATTGATATTCAGATAAAGTGGATCTGAAAAAGGAGCCAATTGAACGAGACATACTTCATTCCCAGGAAGGCAGCCCATTTCCAATAGCTTAAGGGGAACCGCATCCAAGGCGAACTCTTTGATAATGGCCCTTTCCCCCTTCTTCAATGTAGCTATGGTAGGCATTAAACTTATTTAGATTGATTTTAAACAATGCAAAGGTAGAAAAAAATGGTAAAGGGAGGGATGCTTTTATTCTTCTTTCTTGAGTATTTGAATATCCTCCAAAAGTTGGGCAATCGACTTTGGATCCGTCCCGTCGTAAAAGCCCCGAATACGTCTTTTTTTATCCACCAATACAAAATTTTCGGTATGTACCAGATCGTACTTATTATAGGGGGCATCCTTCGCAGCGAGATAGGATTTACGCGCCAGCTCGTAAATAACCCGCTTATCGCCGGTGACCAAATTCCACTTTCGATCGTCCACCCCTTTTTTCAAGGCATATCTTTTTAGTTGTGCTACTGTATCCACTTCAGGAGTAACCGAATGGGACAGTAGCAATACCTCAGGGTCGTTTTTAAGCGCCTTTTGAATTTCAACCATATGATCGGTCATGATGGGGCATATGGTCACACAAGTGGTAAAGAAAAAATCGGCTACATAGATTTTGTCTTTATAGTCCTCATTGGTGATGGTATCTCCATTTTGATTCACCAATTTAAAATCGGCAATGGTATGGTATTTCTTCACATGCTGTAGGGTAGAATCTACCAACTCGACGCTTACATCATTCGGCTGGTATACTTTGAGTGTCCTTTCCGGTTTCATCACGTGATAAATCGCCATGATGATAATGATGGAAAGTACCAGCATGACAATTCCAAAAAACTTGTACTTGGCGAAGAATTTAAGCATGGTGCGAAAAAAAACAATAGAAATGCAAAGGTAAGTGACAAATGTCACAAATCAAGGGAGTAGAGTTGCGTAACTTGTCAAAATTCACCCAAAACCGGTGAGTCGTAAATTAAATTCGCATGAAAAAATTAGCAGTACTACTCTTTGGCTTTTTTAGCCTAATAGGTTGGTCACAAATTGCGCCAACCGAGGACCTTTCCGCCATCGTGGAATCTGAGACCAAATCGGCACTAAACACCATGAATGGAACCTTAAATGCAAACACAGGAAATTACGACCTGGTGTACCATCGATTGGAATTTGACGTGGATCCCAGTGTGGCATTTATTTCAGGAGATGTGACTTCCTACTTTGTGGCGAAGGAAAATCTCAATGAAGTTGTGTTCGAACTTTCCGACAATATGGTAGTTTCCCAGGTATTGCAACGAGGCAATTCACTATCGTTTGTTCAAAATTCTGACGACGAAGTAGTCATTTCTTTACCTCAGGTGCAAAACATGGGGGTTCTCGACTCACTCACCATTAGTTACTCAGGAAACCCTGTAAGTTCAGGCTTTGGTTCTTTTGAACAATCATCGCACAATGGACACCCTATTATCTGGACACTTTCCGAACCTTATGGTGCCATGGGCTGGTGGCCTTGCAAACAAGACCTTAACGACAAAGTAGATGTTGTCGACATGTACGTTACTACTCCCTTGAATGATCCATCGAATGATGAATACATCGTTGCTGCCAATGGTGTAGAACAAGGTCAGGTTATCAATGGCGGGATGAAAACCACACACTATAAACATCAATTCCCCATCCCTGCCTATTTGGTGGCCTTCGCCGTAACCAATTATGAAACCTATTCCCACACCGTAGATAATAATGGGGATCCTTTCGATATTGTAAACTATGTATATCCTGAGAACCTAGCCAATGCTCAATCGAGTACGGGGGTAACAGTAGATATCATGAATCTCTATTCAAGCCTGTTTGAAGAATACCCTTATTCCAATGAAAAATATGGCCATGCCCAATTTGGATGGGGCGGTGGAATGGAACATACCACTGTATCATTTATGGGTGGTTTCTCCAGAGGATTGATTGCCCACGAATTGGCCCACCAATGGTTTGGTGATAAGATTACCTGCGGAAGCTGGCAAGATATCTGGTTAAACGAAGGTTTTGCAACCTACCTTGCCGCCTTGGTAATTGAAGATATAGATGGGGAGGCAGCCTTCAAATCCTGGAGAAGCTCCCAAGTAAATTATGTGACTTCCTCACCTGATGGTTCTGTTTATGTGCCTGCGGCAGATACCCTATCTGTAAATCGTGTATTCAGCAGCCGGCTGTCTTATCAAAAAGGGGCCTTGGCATTGCATATGTTGCGAAAAAAACTAGGGGACGGGCCTTTCTATCAAGGACTTCAAGAGTATTTGGTACATCCCGACCTTGCCTTCAGTTATGCCAAAACTCCCGATCTTCAAGCTGTTATGGAGAACACGAGTGGAGTGAACTTGACCGAATTTTTCAACGACTGGATTTATGGAGAAGGCTATCCAAGCTATCACCTCAACTCAACCCGTATCAACAGTGATCAGATAGAAGTTGTTATCAATCAGACCCAGAGTCATAATTCCGTTTCCTTCTTCGAGGCCGATGTACCCATAAAAATCTTTGGCACTGGAGGGGAAGAAGTTGATATGGTTTTGGAAAATGATAGTAACGGGCAAGCATTTCTTTTGGACATTCCTTTCAATGTAGGATTGATAGTTGTTGATCCCGATTTCCATCTTATTTCGAGAAATAATACCGTCACATTAGGTATTCATGACAACACCTTATTGGAAAATGTAGTGGTTTATCCCAATCCTGCCAAGACAACCTTCCAAATTAGAAAACCGAATCACATTTCCATCGATTCCATCGAGATTTTTAATGTATTGGGACAACGGGTGCTCTCACCTCAAGTGGAAGAATCTGTTTCTATTGCCTCCTTGTCGAAAGGCTTGCATTTTATAAAACTCTACACAAATCAAGGAACGGTGACGAAAAAGCTATTGGTTGAATAAACGAACGCGAGAAGCGTCTACTTCCATACTAGGGTGCCCATTCAATTAAAAAAGAATTGGGCATCCTTTTTTTATTAAGGAAATCCTAACAATTTTTTTTAGGACGTTGTAAAGCCTTACTTTTGTCGTTCAAATTTTTAGAATCACAGAAATGAGTCCATTTGCCGTTAAAGCAATACAGCTGTTATTGAGTCTATCCCTGCTGATCGTATTGCACGAATTGGGACATTTTATTCCAGCGAAGCTATTTAAAACCCGCGTTGAGAAATTCTTCTTGTTTTTCGATGTCAAATATGCCCTTTTCAAAAAGAAGATAGGAGAAACGGTCTATGGTATTGGTTGGCTTCCGCTAGGAGGTTATGTGAAAATTGCCGGGATGATTGATGAGAGCATGGATAAGGAGCAAATGGCGGGTCCTGCGCAACCCTGGGAATTTAGGAGCAAACCGGCCTGGCAACGATTGATTATTATGTTGGGGGGTGTAACGGTAAATATTATTCTCGGTTTTGTCATCTATATGATGATACTATTTTTCTACGGAAGGGATGTGGTCACCTCAAACGACATGCCTGAAGGATTTGCAGTAGATCAAACCTTTCAAGAATTAGGTTTCAAGGATGGTGATCTTATTACCAAGGTGAATGGCAAAGATTTCCCGTATTTGAACGAATTGAATAAGACGCTTTTCCTTCGAGACATCCATAGGCTTGAGGTGAAACATCAAGATGGGTCGATGGAGACCATTGCCCTACCTGAAGATATTGGCAGTAAAATGTTCGACGAAGATGTATTAAAGCCTTTCGAATATATGCGCTCCCCTGTTATTGATACGGTGATTGCTGATTTTCCTGCTGGTAAGGCTGGATTTAAAAAAGGGGATGTTATTTTAAATGTGAACGGAGCTCCTATCAATTACTGGCATGAATTCAAAAGAAATATGAACACCGAGCCAGGCGCAGCAAATACCTTGGTTGTTGAACGCGGCGGGGTGAAAGATACATTGTCCGTTACCACAGGGGAGACTGGACAGATAGGAGTGAACAACTTTGGGAAAGAATGGTTGGATCGCGGAACTCATTTGGAATTCAGTCTAGGAGAGAGCATTTCTGCTGGCTTCGGATATGGCTATAACATTCTGAAAGATTACGTGAAGCAGTTCAAATACGTATTCACGACAAAAGGGGCTACCCAAGTGGGTGGATTTGGTGCCATCGGAAGCCTGTTCCCCTCTACATGGGACTGGTTGAGCTTCTGGCAAACCACGGCTCTAATTTCTATTATTTTGGCCTTTATGAATGTACTGCCCATTCCCGCTTTGGATGGTGGTCACGTCATGTTCCTGTTGTTTGAAATGATCACAGGTCGCAAGCCAAGTGATAAGTTCATGGAATATGCGCAAATGATTGGCTTTTTCTTATTGATTGCCTTAGTATTGTTTGCGAACGGAAACGATATTTATCGCTGGTTATTCGGTTAAAAAAAGTAAAAAATCTTTTTTGCACAGATAAAAAATACTCTATATTTGCACCCGCTAATGCACTAATTAGCGACGTTCATTAAGAATATACCTTCCTCCTTAGCTCAGTTGGTTAGAGCACCTGACTGTTAATCAGGGTGTCGCTGGTTCGAGCCCAGCAGGAGGAGCATCCTTAGAATCCGGTCATTGACCGGATTTTTTTGTTTTAGACAATGCTGGATCGAACTCAGCGACACGCCAGCGTACCCCTGGCCCCTCCCTTTGTAAGGTCCGCAGGACCTTACAGCTTCTGCTGAAGACGTTCGGTCCGGTTCGATCCTAGCAGGAGGAGCAGTCATATATTGACAAAACGGTTATACTATTGTAGTGTAGCCGGTTTTTTTGAACTTTATGTAAAAATTAAACTTGAAATTCATTTTGTTTTGTGAAACATGAAAAATCATATTGGTCAAATAGCTTTACTCGTTAAAGATTATGATGAAGCCATTGAATATTACAAAAACGTACTGGGATTTAAACTTGTTGAAGACACATTGCTTTCTGATACAAAGAGGTGGGTTGTTATAGAACCCAGTGGATCAAATAATCAGGGATGTAAATTATTGTTGGCAAAAGCGTCTGATGAAATTCAACTTAAATTTGTAGGTAATCAGTCTGGAGGCAGAGTATTTTTGTTCTTATATACGAATGATTTTGAAGAATTTTACAATAATCTGATTGATCATTCTGTTGAAATTGTAAATGGACCAAGAGTAGAAGATTATGGAAAAGTTTTAGTCTTTAAAGACCTTTATGGTAATCTTTGGGATTTAATTCAGAAAAATTAGTCCTGCGGTTTTTGTCATTGGCAGGAGCCATGAAATAGAGCCTTTACAGTGATGTAGAGGCTTTTTTGTATTTTTAATTTAAACTCTGAATAGAAACTTCTATGTGGGGAGCAAATAAATGGACGGATGGCATGTTCAAAAAATATTGGTGGGTCGTAGCTATTTTAATAATTGCCTACGTCTTAACACGATTCCTCCAATAAAACACTACAACCAAAGTATTGCCTATGCTATTATTTTCTCCAATTTCACAGTAAAATGGCGCATGATAGGGGCCTCGTCTACAATTCTGTAGCCTCTTTTAGCTTGATCCCTAGAATCATAGATCTTTTTAAGGACTGCAGCGATATACCTCATATGATTGAGGGAGTAAGTCCGTCTTGGAATCGCCAATCGCACCAATTCTAAATCGGGATAACGGTTTTTATGCGTAAATGGATCACGATCGGCCAACAGGGTTCCTATTTCCACACTGCGAATTCCCCCCTGAACGTAAATTTCGACGGCTAAGGCTTGGGCCCGGTATTCATCCCGTGGTATGGTGGGCACAAACTTATTGGCATCCAAAAAAATGGCATGACCACCAAAGGGTTGGAGGACAGGTATTCCATATTCCACTAAGCGTTCTCCAAGAAAGGCAACTTGATTAATCCGAGTTTCAAGGTAGTCGAATTCAGTGGCCTCATCCAAACCAACGGCCAAAGCTCCCATATCACGGCCATTCATTCCCCCGTAGGATAGGAATCCTTCATACATGATGTTATAAACAGTTGCTTGTTTGTAGAGCTCTTCATCACGTAAAGCGATAAATCCCCCCATGTTGACCAGACCATCCTTCTTGGCACTCATGGTCATTCCGTCTGCATAAGAAAATAGCTCTCTCGCGATTTCCTTAATAGACCAATCACTATAACCCTCCTCCCTAATATTGATGAAATAAGCATTTTCAGCAAAACGGGCTGCGTCGATAATGAGTGGTATGTTATGTTCTTTACATAATTGAGACACCGCTTTCACATTCGCCATGGATACGGGTTGCCCACCGGCCGTATTACAGGTCACCGTAAGCACCACAAAAGGAATCTTCCCCTTTGGAGTATTATGAAAAGCTCGTTCCAGCTTTTCAAGGTCTATGTTTCCTTTAAAGGGATGGTAAATTTCAGTATCAAATGCCTCGTCTATGGTGCAATCCAAAGCCGTGGCCTTCCTGAATTCGATATGTCCCTTGGTGGTGTCAAAATGTGCGTTTCCTGGTACAACATCTCCCTCCTTCACCAGCACCGAGAACAGCACATTTTCGGCAGCCCTTCCCTGGTGGGTAGGCAAAAAGTAAGGAAATCCGGTAATTTTGTTCACCGTCTCCTTCAGCTTCAGGAAAGACTGGGATCCCGCATAACTTTCATCCCCAAGCATCATTTCGGCCCATTGTTTGTCGCTCATGGCGCCTGTCCCCGAATCGGTAAGGAGATCAATAAAAACCTTTTCAGAGGTAAGATTAAATAAATTGTAGTGGGCTTCTTGGATCCACGTCATGCGCTCTTCAACAGTGGAAGGTTTGATGTACTCGACCATTTTGGTCTTGTAGGGTTCGGCGTAAGGAAGATTCACGTTTCTAATTTCTTATAAAATTAGCCTTTCCCCTACTTAGCCCTATGATATATATCAGTTCGCTTGTCGGACGCAGAAGCTGCAATCCCAATCCCTTTTAGGATTCATTGCCTGCTTAAGTTTCCACAGAATTTTTATACCGTCGATACATTAAAATTCCTACTGCGATAGTTAAACCTAAGGCTGCTAGCAAAGCCCCTACCAAGCCAGCGGATGTCACCCCATAACCGAACACCATGGGCAATCCCGCAAAATAGGCCCCAGACGCGTTCCCCATATTAAAGGCACTCTGCATCATGGCCGAGCCAAGCATTTCAGAACCTCGGGAAGTTTGGATTATGGCCATCTGAATGGGGGTTACAACGGTAAAAGAGACGAGACCAACGATAAAAGTAAGTGCCAGTATCACATAAGGATTGTATGACCAAAAGAAATGAAGTATCAGAAGTAATGACATGCTTCCTAGGCTAATGGCGACCGATTTTAATGGTGCGAAGTGTTCCACCAGTTTAGGACCAACAAAATTGCCCACAACCATACCCAAACCCGCTATAATCATGGCATACCCCACAACGTTTTCAGGAAGCAGCGCTACATCGGTTATTATGGGAGCTATATAACTGTACCAGGCAAAGAACCCTCCAGTGCCAATTGTGGTCAATAAAATCAATGCCCAGAGCTCGCCATTTCTTACCACATTTCCTATTTCCGACGTTATTGAAGTTTGGGTAGACTTCAAATCGGGCATCCAAAAAAACAAACTGATTAATGTAAGCACCCCTACTATGCCTACCATATAAAATGAAAAACTCCAATGATAGGTCTGGCCAATATAAGTACCCAATGGCACCCCCAAAACATTGGCTACCGTTAGGCCGGCAAACATAATGGCAATCGCTTGGGCCGCCTTCCCTTCCCGCGCTAGTTGGCCCGCAACTACTGCCCCTATTCCAAAGAAGGCCCCATGGGGTACTCCTGATAAAAATCGGAAAAGCAACATCATCCAATAGTTTGACGAAATGGCAGAAAGTGAATTGAATACGGTAAACCATAGCATCAAAAACAACAGTACCTTTTGAGACGATCCCCTGCTTATGATTCCCGTAAGTAGTGGAGCACCAATCACTACCCCTAAAGCATAGGCAGCGATGAAATGTCCTGCCTCAGGAATGGTTACCTCCAATGCCGTGGCGACCTCTGGTAAAATGCCCATAATGACAAATTCGGTGAGTCCTATCCCGAACCCGCCCATGGCCAAAGCAAATAGTGCTTTTTTATTGTTTTTGGAATTCATACGATTAGAAGCCTCCTCTTAGAAAATCTTGACTGCAAAGATGCACAGATCCATCGTATTTAAAATGTATCCATTTAATGCAAATATGTTCTAATCTATCACGACAGCATTGCTACTGTCAATATACCGAATCATCTCTTCATTAATTCATAATCGAATTACCACTAAAAAAACCCGCTTCATACGTAATGAAGAAGCGGGCGAATCATTTTCAGTTTTAACTCGTTACTCCTTAGGATTCAAAACTAGGGTGATTTTATTAAAATCGGCCGCACTATTGATCACTTTGCGATATTCTTCATACAGGCTGGCCGGAATGATGTTTTTATAGTAAAACTCGTTTGCGGTAATCTTCAAACGACCGCCTTCCATCTCGTAATAGGAATGGAAATAGAAATAAGGTTCTCCGTTTTCAGAATATTCATTTTTGATGTTGATATCGTCTAGGTTGGCCACTTCATATCCTTCTGGAATATCTACATAAATGGTGCGGTAATATCCTCTATTGAATTCACTTTCCACTGGCAATACCCGCTCTGTCTCTTGATAGATCTGCATCTGAGGCCCAATCAATTCCCCAACTTTAAAAAGGTATTTCTTACCCGCTTTGTCCATAAAAGCATTAGAATCAAAATCGGTAACGATCTTGAAGGGCTTGGTTCCAAAAGATCCGGGCTGGTCGTTGTCAAAATCGAATTTCACCAACTCGATATTTTCATTAATGCTTTGAGCAAAACTTTCTGCCAATCGCTTCCGATCATCCTGTTTTAGGCTGAACATAAACGGTTGCATATACATGGCATAATACCCCGTCATATCGCGTTCCATTTTTACATGGGCCTTAGAATAGTCGTCTTTGTCGAAACTCACCTCTATCAACATGTTGTCGGTAGATTTTTCGGCTTCAATTCCATTGATATATTCAATTTTTCCAACCCCAGAAACAAAATTGCTCACCTTTACTTTCTTGATAAACAATCCGTAATTATCGGTAAAATAGGCCGGCGGGAATCCATAGCGGGAATCGGCTTCGTGGGGGGCCATATAGGTATCATACTTTGGAAAATGCAATAAGAAATCGGAAAGGAAATTATGGGCCTCGAACTCTGGATCGAATTTTAGATGCTGCCGATCGGTGGTGAGCACGATATCAAAATCGATTCCAAGTTTATTGAAAATGGCACAGTATAACCTTGAGATTCCCGTTTCGCTGGCAACATTATTATCGAGGATATAGGAGATATCACTTAAGTCTGGCCCTCCTGCCTCGGCAACGTAGACCGTAGTCTTTAGCAAGTGCTCCAATTCACGAATGGTTTGCTCATCATCTCCTGTTTCCTTTATATTCTTATCGATAAACTCTGTTAATCGCTTATCTGTTTTCTTATCCAATTCTTGATTGTAGAATTCGAAGATGCGTTGTACCAATCCGCTATAGGAGGAAAGATTTATTTTATTGTTATAGTGATTCTTATCTAATTTATACACTAAAAACTGCTTAGATGCATTATAGGCAGCTGTTTCCTCTTCCTCCAGCTTATCTATTTTAATCCCGTCCAAATACCAATGGTTCTTGGTTTCAATAACACTATCTACCTGCACCTCTGGCAAGCCGTTGTAACTTTTTATGGCAAACTCCAAATTTTTTGGGCTAAACAAATCGAAACGCACCGACTCCTTAGGATAATCATTCTGAAAAGTGATTTTCGAACCAGAATAGCCTGGCGCCTGTTGTTCTACATAATAATATTCTATGATACTCCCTTTCTCGATCCCCTCAAAAGCGAAATATTTGTACCTTCTTCCTGTTTCCTCATCGGTAGCCTCTAAAATCTTGGAGGCATCCAATTCGACCATTTTCCCATCGGGTTTGATAACACGGGCCTTGTTCACCAATATTTTTGAGGACTCATCATAAGGGATATACACTTTGTTAAACTCTTCGATACTTTCATCGGAGTTCAGCCAAATGGTCTTATGTTCCAAATAATATTCCACCAAAGCGCCAGAGGCGTCATAGTAAAACTCCGTGGCTACATGATGATTTAAAGCTCCCAAGCCTTCTTCTTGGTTGAAATCGACTTTATATTTAGGAGATGGATCCCAGTCATAGGTAGTATAAAAGGGTTCGTTTTGCGCCAAAAGTGGATTTCCAACAAAAGTGAAAGCCACCATTAGTAAGGAGAGGGCTAATTTCAGTTTCATGATTTCTTTTTAAGTACGATTACTTCGTTATATGCTTTCAGGGCTTTTTTGACTATTTCGTTGAGCTCCTTCTGTTCCTGTGGATCTAATCTTAGAAACTTGGTTGTGACAACATGGTGGTATACCACCATGTTGTCTTTTACCTCATACTCTAAGATTGCATTTAGGTATTTATTTTCCTCCCTGGTATTTTCAGGAATATAATCCACTTCATACCCTTCTGGGATTTCAAGGAGGGTCGTGAATTCGTTCTGATCTTTAAAATTAAGTTCCACGGGATATTTTCGGTCCTCTTCTATTTTAAACCTTGCCAAGGGTTGATTCAGATTCAAATTAACATAAATCTCCTCTCCGGCCCTTTTAGAATAATCCTGTAGCTTGAACGAATACTCCATGATAAAATTCTTATCATAGTCGAATTTGTTTATCTCTTCTAAGTTCTCGATTAGGAATTTGTTGTTTCCTTTCCCCAAACGGGCATTATAAAAATTCTTTCGTTCCTTATCGGAGGTCAACTCTTCCAAACGTTGGAAAAAATTTTGTTTGATATACCCTGAAGCCTCTGTTTTTGATGTTCCAATTAAATCGAGATGATCTATTTTTAAATAGGTTGTGTCCCGAAGTACATTAGCGGAAGCAGGCATCTCCGGTACCTTTGCCAATATATAGTTCTCTGGACCATCGGCAACCAGCGCTTCCTTCCCTTGGATGAAGGCAGTGGGATAGCCAAAAGGCGTATATCGCCCTGTGGCATCCAAAAAGTAATAATCTTGCCCATCGATATAGGTTAGGATCATATGATTATCCACAACCGGCAAGGGCACCTCTTCGTATTTGTAGGGGATTTGACGGGTTCCAATCCAAGTGATACGGCCCTTGAGGTTGGCAATTTCCATCATCTCCTTCAGGATGCTGGAATTGTCTTTGCAGTCGCCAAATTTTTTCTGAAACACGTCGTTGGCATCCCTTGGGATAAACCCTCCCAAGGCATATTCAAAGGCGATGTATTTAATGTTTTGTTGTGCCCAATAGTACAAAGCTTTCACCTTTTCCAAATCGGTTTCACATGAAGCCGTAAGCTCCTCCACAACCTTTATCAGTTCAGGGTCGCTTTCGTCGGTATTCAAATTGGATACCATGGATTGATACCACTGATAGAGATTGCCTACATTTTTGGATAATTCAATGGGTTTCCCATTCACTTCATACGAAGCTATTTTTGGAATGACATGAGGGAAGACTTCCGAATAACTCGGAACATTACTCTCATATTCGAATTCGGGAACCTCCTTGGCTTCCCATGTATAAATATTACGCCCCCTTTTTTTCTGCTGGGTGAAATTCAAATCGATGGTTTCGGTGTTGAATCGAAGGAATTCCATCTGTATTTCCTCATCCACGATGAGCGTAACTTTTACATGTTCTAGGGGGAAGTAATCCCCAAAGTAAAGGTTATTCAGAAATCGAGGATTCAGAATGTGTTCTGTATAACTCAACTCAGACATGGAACCCTTTTTTAGGTTCGGAAAGATGAAATTGATACTGCGGGCATCATCATAGAAGGAATCTTCCAACTCATCCCGTTCTTTAAATTCGGACACTTCATATTCCTCATAATCCCCATCTTCAAATTGGTAGGATGAGGCTTCTAAGTCTTCGATGGTGTAAAAACTGGAATAGGAAATGGATTTCTTCGAGCCATAATTTGCAGTTTCATCAAGATAGAGGTCCTTTTCATAGTATTCTCGCTCTATGCGAATACTATCGCCTTCCCTATAAATCTTAAAGGTGGTTTCTTCCAATAGGCGGACTCTTCTTGCATCGGGGTATTTCGCCTTATACTTTACAAATTCAGGAGACTCCTGCCCAAAAGCGACTATCCCAAAAAGCAGGAATAATAGCCAAATAGTTGGTTTACCCTTTTTCCACTTTAAAAATATCCCCATCAAAATAATATTCTTTTGTTTTTACTTTTCCACTAGCGTCATAGTGCGTGGTAACCCCGTGTTGTTCTCCATTGAGGTAGGAAGTTTCTGTTTTTTTCTTTCCTTGTTCATCGTACTCAACTTCCATGCCGTGCTTATCGCCATTCAGATATTCGGTGGTTCTTTTCAGATTTCCATTCGGATAATAGAACCGATTTACACCATGGTACTCTCCGTCCTGGTAGTTTTTTTCATTTTGTAAACTTCCATCATAGTGATACGTTTTACTAACCCCTATAATTTGTTCGTGTTTGTACTCGAATTCTTTTGCCAGTTTTCCATTATCGAAATAGGTTTTAACTATACCTGTTTCATTTTCCAATGGAACCATAGGGACTTCTTTTCCATCTTCCCCTAAATAGGAATACCCAATTATACTATCATGATCATAAAATTCCACCAACTGTAGGTGGCCGTTGGGGTCATAGAACTCCACGCGACCATCGTAACTGCCTGCATCGAAGTATGAGGAAACCATTAGGGTACCGTCCTCATAATACGTGAGCCATTTGCCAGAAGGAGTATCAAACTTGTAATTATATTCCTTGTTAAGGCTACCGTTTTCATAATACCATTTTGATGTTCCGTGTTTCTGTCCGATGGAATAGGGTCTTTCGGTTTCCAAAGTGCCATCGGGATAATACCATTTCCAAATCCCATGTTGGTTCCCTCCAAGGTATTCTCCTTCCAGTTCGGTATTCCCATAGAAATCCTTCCAAATAGAAGTACCATGAATGACCCCATTCAAATAATTATGTTCACTTCTTAAATTTCCATTGAAATGGTGGTAGCGAATAGTTCCTGTCCTGTTCGCTTCCATATCGATGGTTTCAAATTCCTTTCCATCGGGATCGAAATAGGTTTCCGACATCAATTTTCCGAATTCATACCGATCCTTTCTAAGCAAACTGCCATCTACCGCATAATGTACTTGTTCTCCATTTCTGGAATTGTTGTGATAATATTCTACGCTCTGTAATAGACCATCCTTATAATAGCTCCTCCATTCCCCTTGTTTTACATCGTCTTTATACCATCCTTGGTTTCTTAAGGTTCCATCCAAATAATAATCGGCATAGTACCCATTTAAAGTCCCCTTGTCATACTCCCAAATAGATTGTATTTGACCATTGGGAAAATACTCTTTATAGGTTCCATCCCTTTCATCTTCTACAAATTTCCCAAGGGTGGCGAGGCCTCCATTTTCATTATAAAATTTCCATTCCCCCATTTTTCCTCCGGAAACATCATATAATCCTTCCGATTCCAAAAGGCCATTAATAGAATAGCCTTTATAGTGGAATTCGCCTCCCTTTTTTCTTCCCTCACTGAGAACTTTCCCGTTTTTATCGTAGGTGGTATAGGCAATTATTTCACCGCGTCGATAGGTATACTCGGTACTTAATTTACCTTCTCTGGAATAGTAGCGCCCGGAACCTTGAATTTCCCCATCTTCATATTCTATTTCTGCCCTGGTTTGACCGTCTTCATAAAAGGATTTCCAAACACCCACTCTCTTTCCTTCCTTTACCAGACCCTTTTCATTAATTTTTCCTGAGTTGAAATAGGATTCGTAGTCTCCATTCATCAATCCGTTTTCATAGAATGCCTTGTAAATTAAAATCCCATCCGAATTGTATTTCTTTTCCCATCCTTCGATTTTGTCATTTTTATAGGGGGTTTCGGCGTACAGCTTTCCGTTGTAATGGAATTCCTTAACAACCCCTTGTGCCTCTCCTTTTACATAATCGATATCAAACTCGGGTTGGGCTTCTCCAATGGCAAAAAACGATTGAAATTTTCCATCCAATTCTCCCTCAACAAAATGTTTTTTCTGAACCAAGGCCCCTAAATCGTTATAGATTTTGAACACCCCATCCAGCTTTCCATCCTTATAGGAGCCTTCTAAATACTTTCTACCGTTCTTATGAAACGATGCAAAAGCACCCTCCAAGATACCATGTTTGTATTCCGCTGCCTCTTGAACTTTTCCTGGCTTGTAATACCATTCCCATTTTCCATGACGCTCTCCTTTTTCATCAAAAGTACCGTTGGCCGATACCTTGCCGTCGTCATCATAAAAAGTCCAAGGACCTACATACGTAGTATCCTGCATCTTTCCTATCCCATCCATTCTTCCTTCTGCATATGCGTAGGTCAATCCTGCCGTTTTCTTATTGGAAGTCTCGTAGTTTCCGATAATCTTTGCCCATCGTCTTCTCTCACCGATAAGGTATTCAATGAGGTCTTCTTCCTTGCGATCGATGCGTCTTTTGTCCTCTGAATTTTCTGTAGAATAGGAAATGGTATAAGTAAAAATGTTGAAATTACCCTGCTCCATGATCCCTCTATAGAAAGGCACCATGGTCTTATCCCAGAATCCTCCTTTACCTTTGAAGTTCTCCAATAACGAAAACATGGCATGATTCTGACGGGTAAGTCCCATATCTACTTCACATCCCGTATCATAGCCCTCATTCAGAGCTACTTTTTGATCTAGAATTAAATTGATTTCTTCAAAGGATGTATCGTCGGGGGATAGTTTTAAATTCGGATTAACTTCACTCGTATTGGTAGCGCGCACCAAATTATCCAAAGCTTTCAGAAATCGTGGAGCATCTTCTCCATCAGGGTCCCATAATAAATACATATCGAAGCACATCAGTGCTTGTGCCATTTGTCCTTGGTTATAATTTATCAACCCTAATTGTAAATATACCCGTCCATAAAACGGATCTAATTTCAGTGCCTCTTGATACACACGTGCCGCTTCTTCCAAATTACCCATTTGCTCGAGGATATAGGCTTTGTTGAACCAAAGCTTGGTGTTCATAGGATAGACTTGTTGTGCCTCTGTGATGGTAGCCAAAGCTTCATCATACTGTTTTAAATTCAGTTGGGCCACAGTCTTATTAATCCAAAAATTGACGCGATAGGCATCCGAGTCGCTGGCCAACCCTTGATTACAAATGCTCAAAACCTTTTCATAATCCTTATTGACCAAATTGTAGTACGCCCTTTCGGACAGAACTCCGTAATACAACGAATCGTTTCGATTTATTTTGGAGAGTTCAGATAAGACGCCATCAATATCACCTTGATCCTTTTTATTACTTGCCGATTGAATTATGGTCTCATAATCTACAAAGTCAATTTTATCTTGGGGGAAAACCAATTGTACGAACAATAGCATTCCCAGAAGGGAAATTCTCATATATTTCAGGGAGAAGTTAGAAGTGTGACAATAACAGTTACTGGTATTGGTTACCATTTGAATTTTTCAAATATAAATTTTCTCATCGATTTAGATGAATCGATGGTCTAAAAAGATGTTATTTTCTTTGGTTAGGGGTGGTATCTTCTGAAAGCTTCAATAGCTTCATATTCGGCCAATCCCAATGCATCGTACAACTGAGCTGTTCCAGCATTTCGATCTTCTGCCCGTTTCCAGAATTCCCTATTATCGGGTCCTGGGAACAATGGCGCGTCTTTTTGGGATTCATGCTTAAAAATAGCCTTACGCTTACTGAACACTTCATCTGGGCTCAAAGGCACCGCCATATCGATTTCTTCCAGCGGCCATTCCTGCCATGCTCCACGGTACAACCACACATAACAATCTTTTAGCCATGCATCCTGTTTGCAACGACCCAGGGCTTGATAAACGATTTCCAAACAAACCCTATGAGTTCCATGCGGATCGGATAAATCCCCCGCGGCAAAAATCTGATGTGGCTGAAGCTTTCGGAGAATATCAACGGTAATTTCAACATCTTTTTTGCTAATGGGATTTTTTTTGATCAACCCCGTCTCATAAAATGGAAGGTTCAAAAAATGGGCGTTTTCCTCTGGAATTCCCACAAATCGGCAAGCGGAACGGGCTTCGGTTTTACGGATCAAGGCCTTTAACTTTCGCACCAATTCGCTATCGATTTCCCCTGGGCCCTTCTTGGCTAAATCCGTTTTTACCTTGTTTATCAAATCGTAATCGGATAGGTTCTGACTTTCACTTATTTCATCAAATAGGTCCACTAATTGAAGTACATAATCATTGAATACGGCAATATTCCCAGAGGTTTGATAAGCCACGTGCACTTGGTGCCCCTGATCAACCAGCCGCTTGAAGGTTCCACCCATCGAGATGACATCATCATCGGGATGGGGACTAAAAATAAGCACCCTTTTGGGCATGGGCGTATTGCGTTCGGGCCTTTTTGTGTCGGGTTCGTTCGGCTTTCCTCCCGGCCAACCGGTAATGGTTTTCTGCAGTTGATTGAAAACCACAATATTGATGTTATAGGCTCCATTTTTGGCAGACAGCAAGCTTTCCAAACCATTTTCGGCATAATCGCTATCGGTAAGTTTTAGAATGGCCTTTCCTGTTTTCAAACTAAGCCAAACCACCGCCTTTTTGATCATAAAATCGTCCCATTCCACCATTTGTACCAACCAGGGAGTCGCGTAAGGTGTCAATTCCGAAGCTGCCGCGGCATCCAGTACTACGGTGGCATTGGGATGTTCTTGCAGATACGTGGCTGGGATGCGGTCGGTCACTGGACCTTCCACCGTCTTTTTTATAATGGGCGCCTTGCCTTCCCCCCAAGCCAATAGGAAAACCCGTTTTGCTTTAAGGATGGTTCCAACCCCCATGGTAATGGCCCTGCTTGGAACATATTCGGCCCCGAAGAAATCACTGGCAGCATCAATTTTGGTGATGCGGTCCAAACTGATCAATCGGGTTTTTGATTTCTTATGGGATCCTGGTTCATTGAAACCGATATGACCCGTGCGTCCTATCCCCAATACTTGAATATCCAGTCCCCCGAGTGAATCGATTTTGGCTTCATAGGCATCACAAAAAGCTTTGATTTCCCCTTCTGGCAGGGTACCATCTGGAATATGTATCTGCTCTTTGGGGATATCGATTTCTGTAAACAAGTGATCGTACATGAACTTGTGGTAGCTCTGAAGTGCAGAGGGTTCCATGGGAAAGTATTCATCCAAGTTGAAAGTGATCACATTTTGGAAACTCAAACCTTCTTCTTTGTGTAGCCGTATAAGTTCTGCATAAACCGTCTTTGGGGTTGATCCAGTGGCCAGTCCCAAGACGCACGGTCTATTTTCAGACTCGCACTTTTTGATGGTTTCAGCAATTTCACGCGCCACGTGTATGGAGGCATCCTTAGAAGAATTGAATACGTTGATGGGTAATGTTTCAAGCACCATGAATGTTGGTTAAAGTGAACCTTAAATTTAAGAATATTCCTTTCAACTTCTAGCCACAAAAAATATCCATCTAAAACATTTTGTAAAGAAAACTTGACATTATCAAAAAAAACGATACTTTTGTAAAGTATTATTGACATAATGTAAACCTTAATTTACTCAAAATGAAAAAAGAAAGAACTAGCGCATTAAAACAACTTGCGGTTTGGACGTTTGCATGGGTGGTCACAGTGACATTGGTCACCTTCGGACATATGTATCTTTGGAATGAAACAAAAGGTATCACCATTCTTGCCATGGTATTGAATATTGCCGTTGGAGTAGGTATGATTCTTGCGAATCGCAATTATATTAACGGAGGGGATGAGCTGGAACGGAAAATTCAGCTAGAAGCCATGGGGCTTACCCTCGGACTAACCTTAATTGTTGGAATCGCCTATAGCCTGTTGGATGCAACCAATCTGATACCTGGTGATGCTGAAATAAGTTTTCTGGTAATTTTCATGGGGCTTACCTACGTAGCCGCCGTCTATTTTAACACTAAAAAATACCGATGAAAAATCGAATCAAAATTCTCCGTGCAGAACGAAATCTTACCCAGGAGGAGTTGGCCGAAAAAATAGGTGTTTCCCGTCAGACCATCAATGCTATTGAAAAGGAAAAATTTGATCCTAGTATCACAACGGCCTTTCGAATGGCGAAGCTCTTTGGAACATCCATTGAGAATGTATTTCTCTTTGAAGAAGAAGGCCTCTAAACCTATCTTTTTTCATTCAATTAGTATCTTTGCATACGTCATTGGCCTCGTAGTTCAATGGATAGAATAGAAGTTTCCTAAACTTTAGATCCAGGTTCGATTCCTGGCGAGGCTACTTAAAGCATAAAACCCGCTCTCTCGAGCGGGTTTTTTATGCAGCAAGCGTCGGGAGCTGGCTCACGTAAGCTTGCGAAATAAAAAATGCGATGGCCAACGGCCAGCGTGGTTTTGTATTTTCAGGAGAAGGC
>CAZOSF010000043.1:0-22337 GCA_964582415.1 uncultured Alteromonas sp. | reverse complement strand
TATACTCAACGCTTAACGCTTCACTCCTTACGCTTCACGATTTAAGGAATCCTTCACACCCATTCCCTACACGAATTTGTATCTTTGTTTTTTATCAAAAAAGACCATGAACAAGAAAGTACTTTTGATGATATTGGACGGGTGGGGCGTTACCCAAGATCCCGAGGTTTCGGCTGTGGCTAAAGCCCATACCCCCTTTATCGATTCCCTCTATCATAAATATCCCAACGGACAATTACTCACCCACGGCATGAATGTAGGTCTGCCTGAAGGACAGATGGGAAACAGCGAGGTGGGACACATGAACCTGGGTGCGGGACGTATCGTATACCAAGATTTGGCGAAAATCAACTTAGCGGTTGAAAACAACACCTTGGGAGACGAACCGGTTTTAAAGGACGCCTTCCAATATGCTAAAGACAACAACAAACCCATTCATTTTATGGGACTCCTTTCCGATGGTGGGGTGCATTCCCATATCAACCATCTTAAAGGTTTACTAGACGCCGCCAAAGAAGCTGGCATTACTAATATGTTCGTCCATGCCTTTACAGATGGGCGAGATGTCGACCCAAAAAGCGGAAAAGGCTTTGTGGAAGAACTTCAGAACCATATGAAAACCTCTGGTGGGAAGCTGGCCTCTATTATTGGAAGGTATTTCGCCATGGACCGCGACAAACGTTGGGAGCGGGTGAAAAAAGCCTATGAGCTTATTGTTCACGGAAAGGGTACCGAAACCGGAAATCCGGTGGCTGCCATTCAGCAAAGTTATGATGCTGGAGTCACCGATGAATTTATCGAACCTATCGTTGTGACTGAAAACGGGCAGCCCGTGGCCACTTTAAAAGACGACGATGTAGTGATTTTCTTCAACTTCCGAACCGATCGCGGACGGGAACTTACCCAAGTGCTTTCCCAAAAGGATTTCCACGAGTACAATATGCACAAGCTCTCCTTGTATTATGTGACTTTAACCAACTATGATGAGACCTTCAAAAACGTGAAGGTGGTCTACGACAAGGAAAACATCAAGGACACCCTTGGCGAAACACTGGCAAAACACCATAAAAAGCAAATTCGTATTGCCGAAACGGAGAAATACCCTCACGTAACCTTCTTTTTCAATGGAGGTCGGGAAGAACCTTTCGAAGGGGAAAGCCGCATCCTCTGCCCTTCTCCAAAGGTAGCTACCTACGATTTGCAACCGGAAATGAGTGCGGAGGAAATCCGTGATAAGATCATTCCACAAATCGATGCTGAAGCAGCCGACTTTATCTGTCTGAATTTTGCCAATCCCGACATGGTGGGTCATACCGGTGTGATGGAAGCGGCTATCAAGGCTTGTGAAACTGTAGACCGATGTGCAAAGGACATTGTGGAAGCCGCTACTAATCATGGATATAGCACCATCATCATTGCCGATCACGGAAACAGTGAAACCATGCGTAACCCCGATGGAAGTCCGAACACCGCCCATACTACCAATCCTGTTCCGTTGATTTTAGTGGACAAGGATATTAAATGGATCAAAAATGGCGTATTGGGCGATATTGCCCCTACTATTTTAAAACTCATGGGTATTGAACAACCCGCAGCCATGACACAAAAACCACTAATCTAAAACCATGAAATACCTAATTATTTTATTGATCAGCCTAAGCCTAATCGCTTGTAAAAATTCTGATAAACAGGAAGAATCCACAACATCCACAGAAACGATTGCATCCGAGGGAGTGAATACACTCGTACCCGATGAAGTGGACGGAGGGGAGATGCTTTTGGGAAAAATAAATTTTGAAGGCTTGCAAAAGGAACCCTTTGAAGAATGGTTTCGTTTGAACTACAATGTGCACCCACTGAATACTACACTCATTGATAGCATAAAACCACTATTAAAAAATGTTTCCATAAAGGTATTTATGGGAACATGGTGTGAAGACAGCCAAAGAGAGGTGCCCGCACTCTATAAGATTTTGGAGGCATCTGAGTATAAAATGGATTATTTGGAAATGGTAGCGGTTACTCACGACAAGGACACCCCTCAAGGCTTGGAAATCGACTACGAGCTGGAGTATGTCCCTACAATTATCTTTTATAAGGACGGTGCCGAAATCAATCGCATTGTAGAATATCCACAACAAAACTTGGAGCGAGATATGCTCACCATTCTCAAGGAAGAACCCTATAAGCATACCTACGCAGAATAGGCAGTGGTCTGCTCCAGTTTCCTTATTTTTGTAGGGAATTTATGATGAAGGAAACCTTAACCATAGCGATCGATTTCGACGGAACCATAGTAGAGGATGAGTATCCTCGTATTGGGAAACCCAAGCTTTTCGCCTTCGAAACCCTGATTAAACTACAGGATCATGGACATCGCCTGATATTGTGGACCTATCGGTATGGAAGGGAATTGGACGATGCTATTGAATTTTGCCGAATGAATGGTGTGATTTTCTATGCCGTGAACAAGAGTTTCCCCGAGGAAGAATTCGACCCCAAATACAGTCGAAAAATAAACGCCGATATTTTTATCGACGACCGAAATATTGAAGGATTGATGGGCTGGGGTGAAATTTATCAAAAGCTTATCGGTGAGATGGATAACCTCTCCCAAGGAAAAAAACGACGAAACTGGTTTCGATTTTAAGTTATGGTAATACTGAAAACATTAGAGGAAATTGAATTGATGCGCGAAAGTGCCCTTGTGGTCTCCAAAACTTTAGGGATGCTTGCCAAGGAAGTAAAGCCTGGTGTGACCACAAAACAACTGGATACCTTAGCCGAAGCCTTTATTCGTGACCATGGTGCTCAACCTGGTTTCTTGGGTCTCTACGGATGTCCCTCCACCCTACTTACCAGCGTGAATGAAGCGGTGGTTCACGGACTTCCTACAGACGTTCCCTTAAAGGAAGGAGATGTCGTGGCCATCGATTGCGGGGCTTTAAAAAATGAATTTTACGGAGACCATGCGTATACATTCGAAGTAGGAGAAGTAGCTCCTGAAACCAAGAAACTACTGGAAGTGACCAAAGAATCGCTTTATATAGGTATCCGGGAATTCAAACAAGGCAATCGTGTGGGTGATATTGGTTATGCCATTCAAACTTTTTGTGAATCCCATGGGTATGGCGTGGTACGAGAACTTGTGGGTCACGGATTGGGAAGAAAACTTCATGAAGACCCTGAAGTGCCCAATTATGGAAAACGCGGACGCGGAAAGAAATTCCAGGATGGAATGACCATCGCCATTGAACCCATGATCAATATGGGCACCCACCATGTGAAACAGCTTTCCGATGGGTGGACCATCGTAACCAAAGACGGAAAACCCAGTGCCCATTTCGAACATAATGTTGCCCTAATAGATGGAAAACCAGAATTGCTTTCCACGTTTGGATATGTATATGAGGCATTAGGTATTCAAAGTGATGAAGAGAAGGAATTCCGTCAAAAAGAATTGGTACTCTAAGTAGCTGCCGTGCAAAAACTATTCAAATTTTTTCTGAATTTACTGCCCAGACCCTGGCTCATAAAAATCAGCTACTGGGTGCGACCTTTTATGGCTTGGTGGTATAGAGGAACAAAATATACCGACCCCATAGATGGTAAATCATATAAACGGTTTTTGCCTTATGGTTATACCAACATTCGGGAAAATGTCTTGGCTCCAGGTACTTTATCGTTGGAACGTCACCGACTTTTTTGGTTGTATTTGCAAAATGAAACCGACTTTTTCAGCAGGCCCCAAAAAGTATTGCACTTTGCCCCAGAACAGGCTTTTTGGCAACGGTTTAAAAACCTACCGCACCTGGAATACATGACTACCGATTTGAACTCTCCCTTAGCAGAGGTAAAAGCAGACATTTGCAACCTACCCTTCGAATCGAATCACTATGATTTTATCATCTGTAATCACGTTTTGGAACATATTCCAGATGACACCAAAGCCATGCAAGAAATCTTTCGGGTATTAGCTCCCGGTGGCACTGCCATACTTCAGGTTCCCTATGATAGAAACAGAGCGCATACCTTTGAAGATGATACTATAACCGACCCTAAAAAGCGGACAGAAATCTTCGGGCAATATGACCATGTTCGTGTGTATGGATTGGACTATTTCAAAAAATTGAATTCCATCGGTTTCGAAGTGAATCCAGTAGATTATACGGCCACCTTATCGGAAGAAGAAATTGAACGTTACAGACTCCCAAAAGGAGAATGGGTGCCGGTGTGCCGTAAATCACTCTAGAAATTTTCTACGCATGCCTTCGGAAGCATACCACTGTGGCTGATGTTGGGCATCCAAATAGGTGAAGTATACCTCTACCCCTTCCAAAGTTTCCAGAAGAGTCTTTGATTTCTCCAAGCCCATTGCCATAAACGTAGTAGCATAGGCATCGGCTAAGGCACAGGTATTGGCAATCACTGTGGCGCTGGTCATAGTACTTTCTTGTGCCTCCCCTGTTAATGGATTGATGGTATGCACAAATTTTCTACCTGTAACGGTATCGATTCTAAATTTTCGATAATTTCCCGAGGTAGCCAAGGCTTCGTTGGAAAGTTGAATGGCCTGCGTATACGATCGTGATTCCAGCTGGGAATCGATGGCCTCTATACCCACCACCCAAGGCTTGTTCTTTTGACGGTTGCTTCCTTTGGAAAGGATTTCACCGCCCAATTCGATTAAATAGTCGGTCACTCCTTGTTTATCCAAATATCTGCCCAAGCAATCGATTCCATATCCTTTGGCCACGGCATTAAAATCGAAATAAATTTGAGGGAAATCTTTATGAAGGGTACCGTCCGGTTTAATATGCACCTTTTTAAAACCCACATATTGCATTAAGGAATCAAGTGTCAGCGAATCCATGTGCTGTAAGGGTTTGGTATCACCAAAACCGTAGGCATTTCTAAGCACTCCTACCGTAGGATCGAAATAGCCGTTGGATTGCTCATGTACCTCTGCTGAAATCTCAAAGACCTCTCGGAAAATAGCATCCACAATTATGGTACTATCCCCTTGATTTATTTTACTTATATCACTGTTAGGGATATAGGTATTTACAGAAATATTTACTGCACCAATTACTGAATCGATACCCTTCTGCATATCGAAAGTCGCGGTTGGATAGGCTTGTATTGTATAGGTGGTGCCAAATGCCGCTCCCTGAAGTACGATAGGTTGATTGTCCTTGCTTCCACAAGAGACCAATACGGCCGATATAAGCAGTAGTAGTAGTTTTTTCATGGTATCTCGATCAATCCATTATACACTAAGGTGTAGGGTTCATCTTTTATAGGTGCCTTTCCATAATCGTCTCCATGACCCAATCCCACACCGGCATAAAACGTTTTTGCTTCAAACTTTTGGGCATGTTGCTTTACTTTTTCTACAATAATGGCATCGTACTCTTCCACAGGATCTGGATATCTGACCGCCCTTACCACGACGAAATGAAGTATTTTTTCCTTTAATGCAACAAACTGAGGATTTTTCTTCAGATCGGAATTCACCCCCAGAAATTCAAAACCCTGCGATTGTAAATCCTCCCCAACTATATTCATGGCGAGGTAATGTAGTTCCTGTTCATTCAATTCTACTCCCATAGCACTGCAAAAATACTGAATTCAACCCTCTTCATAAGAATAAAAAATGCCCCAAGAAGGGGCATTTCATTTATTGATAGCATTTGAATTTATTTTTTCACAAAACGTTCAATGACGGTTCCCTTTTCAGTTTCCACTTGAACAATGTAAACAGCCGATTGCCATTCGGAAACATCGACTTGAAGGAAGTGAACGTCAACTTCGGTATAAAATATCTTTTTACCCAGAATATCATAAATCGCCACCGACTTGATTACGTTATCATTGGAGGATAAGTTCAATTCTTTCGTAGTCGGATTTGGATAAATAGCCACGGCATTCTTTGTAAGTCCAGGGATCTCCAAAACTGGATTCTTTCTAAACAATAAAGTAAAGCGTCCATAGAAATTTCCAGGATTGCTGGTAAATGCGTAGCTATCTTCCTTCAAGTCCGTGATAATACCCGTTTGGTTATCCAACAGTAAGACATTGGTATTCTCCAAATTGAGCCCTTCGAAAGCTTCCAGTGTAATTTTATACTGAAAGAATCCTTGTAGCAGACTTGAGAAACCAATAGGTATCTCCATATCTTGATTCAAGGTTTCCCGAGATTGAATTCCCAGTTGTTGACTACCATCTTCCAAATGACTGAAAATAGAAAGCACGGTAGCAAGACGTCTGCTATCGTAGCCATCATCCCATCCAGGGGTGGTTTGATCGGAGAAACCAATAAGTGCGATACTTTGCAATTCATGTTCAGCTTGATCGATTCGCAACCAAAGTCGATCCCTATTTGTGGTAATAGGCCCACGAAGTGTGTTATTGCCCGTGGTTCTTCGCATGGCATTATTGAACACAGCAGTTCCCGACTGGGTTGCTTTGATTCCAAATCCTTGACCCGTGGAAATCAATCCATTCGGGGTAGTAGAAGTCCCGGTATCATTGGCGGCAGGCGTTCCTCCCATTAGATTATACATTGAAATGTCCTGCATATCGAAATTCATAGCACCCGCACCAGGTATTCCCGGGCTAGGAGGTGTTAAATGCTCCCAGAAATATACTTCGCTCACCATGGGGTTTGCCGTAATAAAATCGTCTGCATGAATGGCTGAAGGATATGGGTTGGCCAATATATTTGGACTGGCATTTCGGTTTTCGGTAGACGTTGGTCCAGGCGTATTGTAAACAATTGGGAAGTTTACAACACCGTTGTTCAGCGTCCCAGAATCGTATGTATAATTGAAAATACCTCCCGGTTGTCCGTATCCTGCTTGAGGTCTTACAATATAGCCCTCACCAGGAGTAATTGCACCAGTATAGGCAGACCAATTGTCATAATTATCATCTGCAAAGTTCTCCGCTCCCGGAAGGGCTGCTTCCACATCTGGATTAGGAACAAAATTAGCCGTGTTATGATCGAGCACCAAGAAGGCTGAATCCCATACGTCATTTCGATCTTCTCCTGAAACTGGGCTGCCCATAACTATAAAGTCACGGCTCGCCAAGTTCGGTGTTGTCACCTTTACTTGAATCGTTCCATTATTGGAAACAATGGCAGAATTGTCTACCTGAACCACGCTTCCTTCGTGTTCAACGATAAGAGTCCCATCATTGATGATATCACCTTCAATTTTAAGGTATTCCCCAGCTCGCACGGTCACTGTTTTACCTTCGGTAATTCGCAGTCGACATGCTTCCAAATTGCCATTCACCGCAGTATCGTAATCGTCGTAAATAATAGCTGCTTTTGTAGCAGATGGGGTTCCATTGTTCCAACTTCCGCTACTGAAAGTTGTGTAGGCTCCACAGCTTTCGGTCTCGAATTGACCGGTGAACATTCCCCTTCCAAATGTGGCTGCCAAGATTGTATTGTCAGCGGAACGATAATCGAAGGAAAGCACTTTTACGTCACTCATACCGTTTTGGGATTGTACCCAAGTAGGGCTTGCACTACTCCAATCGGAAGTTTTCCAAACACCCAGTTCGGTTCCTACAATCACTTCATTCGTATTCAAGGGGTTTTGTAAAATACACTTCACCGGCATATCGGGAAGATTGCCCTCCTTACTTACCCAGGTAGGACTTCCTGAAGCACCATTGGAGGTATACCAAATACTGGTAACCCCATAATTATGGAACGTTACCATAATATCGTTCTCACTGGCACCGTAGCGAATATCGGAAACAGCACCCACCTGTCCTGGTATAGAAATATCTGTCCATGTGGGTGTTCCACTCACATTATTTAGTCGAATAATCTTACCCAAAGCCGTTCCTACTAAAAAGCGGTTGCTTGTATGTGGAGAAGCCACAAAAAACGTTGGAATCGTATTTAACATGGCATTCGTCAAGGTAGTTCTCGCTATTGAAGGCCCAGAGGGATTGATGGCCCATCTGTATATTTGATAGGTTGTTCCATTGGTAGCATTCGACAATAGAATATTAGTATCGCTATCCAAGCCGCATTGGTTTACAAAATCTCCTGTGTTATCGCTATTTGGGAAATTGCCCAGATATGAACCCCCATAAGTGATATAGCGGTAATTATTATACACATAGGATGAAATCATGTACTGACTATCTTGGTCGATAAAGGCCCAACAACCATCTCCTCCAGTAACCTCAGTAGCACTGTTAACACCTGAAGCCGCCCCATTCACTAATTGAGAGCCATTATCTTGCGCACCTGCCAACAGTTTTGTAGTACTTGTAGGCTGATTAATTGCAGCTTTATAGAATTGCGTGACATTGTACCCATTGTTTCTGGCAGAGGTTGTAGTTCCTCCATTATTGGTGTAATAAACCCCTCCATCATTTCCAAAAACAAGACGGGAAGTGGATGAACCCGTTTGTGTCGCAAAGGCAATTCCATGCTGATCGGCATGCACCTCTTGGTATCCAAAGCCACCATACCAATGAGAGAATTGGGACCAACTATTTCCGGAATTCGTAGATTTAAACAAATCGATACCACCCACATATACTATAGCATCATTTAATGGGTCGACGCCAATCATGAGATCATAGAAACTCTGACCACGGGTAAAATCTGTAGACGAAATACCAGTATCGGCATCGTTAGGCTGTGGAAGTGATGTGGGTGAAGTAGAAAATCCATTGGTGGTTCTATATATTTTCACCGGGTTGGTAGTACTGGTTCGATCTTCACATAAGGCATAAATTTTATTGGCACTCTGTTTGGAGCAGGCTAATTCAACCCGCCCATTATCACCAAGATCTCGTACAAAGGCCCAGCCATTACCGTCATTTTTAAAGACCACTCCTCCGCCTTCTCCAGTGTAATAACTGTATTTGGTACCCATCCAGAGGTTCCCGCTCGCATCGATATCGAAGTCGTTGGGGGCATAAAAATTACCTGAGGAACTCTCATATAAGCCTCCTGTAAGACGTGTGAAGTTTTCTCCATCGGTACTGCGATAGAGTCCGATGGTATTACTTCCCAACCAATTCCAACCGGCACCGCCAGACCCTGAAGTAACCTCTTCGGTATACGCCATCGCGTCTGCACCAAAAAAGATTTCGGTTTGGTTCGTTTGTGGATTGTTCCACGCGATGATATCCTGCACATAGGTAATACGATCTCCAATAGCTGTTCCGAACCCACTATAGATGTTGGTCCAATTAAGACCCCCATCTACCGATTTATAAATACCATTACCGTTTACGGCACCCCAGGTATATACTTCTCCGGTACCGAGATACATAATATTTGAATCATTTGGATCTACCGTTATACACATCACTGCCATATTACCCGGAACTCCATTGACACGTTCCCAAACAGAACTGGCGCTGGTTATATTGTTGTTCACCCATAAACCTCCGCTCACTCCTCCGGCAAACACTTTAGTCGTACTTCCAGGAGCAAACATTAGGGTATGAGTGCGGCCTCCCACATTGTCGGGCCCTCTTTCTTCCCAAGCATTGGTGGGATCTCCCACTGGAGCCAGCATCCCTGGATCATTTTTTAAGCGTTTCTGAAGCTCCAGTACACGTTCTGGAGTCGGACGTAACAATTGAGGGTCACTGGTGTATAACCACTCTTGCTCATAATATTTATTGGGAGGTAGTTTTTTCTCCAAGCGCTCCTCTTTAGACATTCGCGTGGTCTCACGAAATGGATGTTCCTCTAAAAAGGTGGAATAGTTTTTTTCCACTTCCGAAACTGTATTTTCTTGCAATCCATCCGTAGTATCATTACATGAAATCATGAAGAGAGAAAGACAAAGAAAAGCGTTTAGGCGCACGAACACTCGCTGCCAATGAATTGATCTTACCATAGCCAATTAAATTAAAAAACTCGATAAAATTACATATTTTATAGATAAATGACGTTAATTAATGGTAAATTAATTACCATCAATAAAAAAAGGACTGACAAAAGCCAGTCCTTTTTTGTTAGAATACTATTTACTGATTAGCCTCCAAAATCATCGAAGCGGATGTTCTCATCCGGAATACCGAAATCCTCACCCATCTTCTGAACCGCCTGGTTCATCAATGGAGGGCCACAGAAGTAGAGTTCGATATCCTCGGGTGCTTCGTGTTTGCTTAGATAGTTATCGATAACCACTTGGTGGATAAATCCGACGAAACCATCCCCTGCCGCATCATCAATATCCTTTTTCACTTTCCAATTGTCTTCAGGAAGTGGTTCTGATAATGCTAAGAAGAACCTGAAATTCGGGAAACTGCGTTCCAATTCGCGGAAATGCTCTAGATAGAAAAGCTCTCTTTTAGATCTACCTCCATACCAATAGGTTACTTTACGATTGGTTTTAAGTGTTTTAAAGAGATGATACAAGTGAGAACGCATAGGCGCCATTCCTGCTCCCCCACCAACGTATAGCATTTCTGCATCGGATTCGTTGATGAAGAATTCTCCGTAAGGACCAGAGATGGTTACTTTATCACCTTTCTTACGGGAGAAGATATAAGAAGACGCGATACCAGGGTTCACATTCATCCAATTGTTCTTAGCCCGATCCCATGGTGGCGTAGCAATACGCACGTTCAGCATGATTTCACGCCCTTCAGCTGGATACGAAGCCATAGAATAGGCACGCTCCACCGTTTCGCCATTTTTCATTACCAACGGCCAGAGATTAAACTTATCCCATTCCTCTTGGAATTTATCTGGGGTTTCATGCTCCTCTGGGTGGGCAGTAATATCGATATCGGAATATTTAATTTCACAAGGAGGAATTTCAATTTGAATATATCCACCCGCCTTGTAGTTCATATCCTCAGGAATCTCTACCACAAATTCTTTGATGAAAGATGCCACGTTATAGTTACGCACCACAACAGCCTCCCATTTTTTGATTCCAAATACCTCTTCTGGTATTTCGATTTTCATGTCTTGTTTTACCTTCACCTGACAGGCCAAACGTGCTCCATGTTGCAACTCCTTACGAGTGAAGTGAGGTGTCTCTGTGGGAAGTGCTTCCCCTCCACCTTCCAATACGTGACATTCGCACTGGATACAGGTACCTCCACCCCCACAGGCAGAGGGTAAGAAAATCTTTTTATTTCCAAGGGTAGACAACAGGGTTCCTCCTGAGGGAACTTCAATTGTTTTCTCTCCATTGATGGTGATTTTAACAGGACCTGATGGGGAAAGTTTTTCCTTTGTCACAATCAACAGGGCCACCAAGGCTAAAATCAACACTAAGAAGGCAACTACTGTTGCAATGATAACTCCTAATGTACTCGCTAAAAACATATCTTATTCCTTTATTTCTGTGGCATCCGCAACTTTATCGGATGAATTTAGGGTTGAATTAATCGTTTCCTCCGTTTGCACGGCTGTATCCGCATTTTCCTTTGCTGCACCATCACCACCGGTTAGCATTCCACCGAAACTCATAAAACCGATGGCCATCAAACCTGTTATGATAAAAGTGATACCAAGTCCTCTCAATGGAGCAGGCACATTGGAATAACGAATCTTTTCTCTAATGGCAGCGATGGCCAAGATGGCAAGGAACCAGCCGATTCCAGAGCTGAAACCGTAGTTCAAAGCCAAACCAAAGCTGGCTATTTCACGTGATTGCATAAAGAGGGAGCCTCCCAAAATTGCACAGTTTACGGCAATAAGAGGAAGGAAAATACCCAATGAGTTATATAGGGAAGGAGAAAATTTCTCTACTACAATTTCCACCAATTGTACCATCGTAGCGATGGTAGCGATAAACAAGATGAAGGATAGGAAACTTAAATCGTAGCTGGCGTATTCTGGGCCAAGCCATACCAAAGCACCTTCTTTCAAAATATATTGATCTAAGAACCAGTTCATCGGAACGGTTACGGTCAATACGAAAATTACCGCAGCTCCTAGCCCTACTGCTGTACTTACCTTTTTCGAAACGGCCAAATAGGAACACATTCCCAAGAAGGTCGCGAAGACCATGTTGTCTACGAAAATGGATTTGAAAAATAATTCGATATGCTCTAACATAATGTTTTCGTTTTAAACAGTTGCACTTGGATCTTAATGTTCCTCGATTAGATTTTTGTTCTTGCTGCGCTGTACCCAAATGATGATACCTACTACAATCAAGGCCATCGGTGACAACAGCATAAATCCATTGTTTTCATAACCTATGGCATAAAGTCCCGTCTTTTCGATAGGATCTCCCAACACTTTAATTCCTAGAAGTGTTCCAGAACCCAATAGTTCACGGAAGAAACCAACGATAATCAAGATGACACCATACCCTAATGCGTTTCCAATTCCATCTAGGAAGGAGCGCCAAGGTCCATTTCCTAAAGCGAAAGCCTCGAAACGTCCCATAATAATACAGTTGGTAATGATCAATCCTACGAATACCGATAGTTCCTTACTCAATGCGTAAGCAAACACTTTCAGTACTTGGTCTACAATAATTACTAAAGCAGCAACTACCACCAATTGAACGATGATTCGGATTTTCGGTGGAATAACATTTCGAAGTAATGAAATCACAACGTTCCCCATAGCCAGTACGAACAACACAGATAGTGACATTACAATGGCCGCCTTCAGCTGGGCCGTAATCGCCAACGCGGAGCAAATCCCTAAAACCTGAATGGTAATCGGGTTATTATCCGCTAAAGGATCTAAAATTAACTTGCTATCTTTTTTTGATAAGATTCCCATGGCTATTGTTTTAATGATTTAAAATAAGGAACATACTGTCTTAAATCCGATTTCAGCATGGCCGAAACACCATCACCCGTGATGGTTGCACCGGCTATTGCATCGACTTCATGATCTTCCTTGTCAAGGTTCTTTGGATCTGAATTTCCTTTGGCTACGGTCACCCCTTCAAAGGCTCCTGAAGTACTCAATAAGTGCTCTCCGGAGAAATCATCCATGAAATAACGTTCCTTGATATTAGCTCCCAATCCAGGTGTTTCTCCTTTGTGGTCGAAGAATACGCCCTGAACTACCATATTATCATCCATGGCAACGTATCCCCAAATAGCATCCCATAGCCCTTTCCCTCTAACGGGAACAATATAAAAGGTCTTACCTTCCTTTTCACCGATGAAGATGGGGAGACGCATTTTGTAAGAACCGTCCTTCGCCAAATCCTTTTCCTTCTTTAAATCGATTAGATAAGCGGTAGTATCTTCGGTCGTGGTGCCATTTTGATACACTAACTGTGTTTTGATATACTGGGAGAATACCTTTCCAGCCTCTTTTGTATCAATAAATTCTACATTTCCTTCCCCGTTGTTGTTCACGCCCATGGCATAAAGGATGTTCTGCTTGATTTCGACGCGCTTGTTCTTCGAGATTGGACCTCTAGAAACTTCAGCAACAAAAGCCAGCAGAGCACCTACCACCACTACCATGATGATGGAGAAAATGATCGTATAACTATTCTTTTCTGTGTTTAAAGCCATGGCTATGCACTTTTTACTTTTAATCGTTTCATTCTTCTTCGTATGTTACCTTGTAACACATAGTGATCGATGGTTGGCGCGAATACGTTCATCAACAGAATTGCCAACATCACCCCTTCCGGATACGCTGGGTTGAAGACTCGGATAAGAACCGAAATGAACCCGATAAAGAACCCATAGATCCATTTACCTTTATTGGTTTGGGAAGCCGTTACCGGATCTGTTGCCATATATACAATACCAAAGGCCAAACCACCAATGATCAAGTGCTGCCAGAACGGTGCACTCATCAACGTGTAGAAGTTACTGCCTTCGGAAATCCAACCAGCATCTACAACACCATTGAAAATAAGTCCCATTGCTAGTGCTCCTACGACAGAGGACAACATAATGCGACCGCTACCTATTTTTGTATATACTAGGAATAGCCCTCCCAACAGAATCAATAAAGTGGAAGTCTCTCCCACAGATCCTGGAATGAATCCGTAAAACATATCCATCATATCATAGGCTACTGGCTTATTTTGCGCCATGCTCCCAAGAATGGTTTCTCCAGAAATCGCATCCAAATTGGCTCCCGCCATGATTTCATCGGCGCGTTCTTTTGCTCCGTGTACCCATACTTTATCCCCACTCATCCAGGTTGGATACGCGAAGAATAGGAAGGCTCGGATGGTAAGTGCAGGGTTAAGGATATTCATCCCCGTTCCCCCAAACACTTCTTTTCCAATCACCACTCCAAATACTACGGCCACGGCCAACATCCAAAGTGGGATATCTACCGGCACAATCAATGGTACCAGCATCCCTGTTACCAGGTATCCTTCTTCTACCTCATGTCCTTTGATGGTGGCAAAGATGAATTCCACCCCTAGACCTACCCCATAGGATACAATGACCAAAGGCAATACTTGCCATGCACCCACCATGAAGTTGTCCCAGTTCCAGAATTCTGGACTGAAGAAACCACTGGATACGGCCCCGATTTCACCGGTGGCCAAATGATGTTGATACCCTGCATTGAAAATTCCAAAAACAAGTACTGGAAGCAAAGCCAGAATCACAGTGTTCATGGTTCGTTTTAAGTCGTCCGCCGCCTTCACATGAGTACCTCCATGTGTAGTATCGTTCGGAGTATACAAAAAGGTATGGAATGCATTGAATGCAGGTTCCATTTTGGTCCCTTTGTATTTTAACTTAAGCTTATGTAATGTTTGTTTCAATCCCATAGCGTTATCCTATTTCTTTGTACATTAAGTCCAATCCGTCCCGGATTATTTTTTGGTGCGGTTGTTTGGAAACACAAACAAATTCAGTGAGTGCAAAGTCTTCCGGAGCTACTTCATACATTCCCAAAGCTTCCATTTGATCGAGGTCTTGAACCATACAGGCTTTCATGATCTGCATGGGATAGATATCCAATGGGAAAACTTCTTCATAGTTACCAGTAACTACAAAGGCTCTGTGCTCTCCGTTGGTATTTGTATCTAGATCGTATTTTTTCCCTGGATTCATCCAAGAGAAAGTCAATGCTCTAGAGGGAGATATTTTATTGAAAACCGGCATGGTCCACCCAAACAATTCGTAGTGATCGCCTTCGGGGATCACCGATACCAAATTGTCATAATAACCCAAATACCCTTTCGGAGAAATCTGGGTTCCCGATAAAACGTTGCCACTGATAACACGTACATTCTCATCTGTCAGACCAGAATCATAGATAAAGGTGGCTACTTCAGAACCAATACGGGTTTTGTAATATTTCGGAGTTTTTACACAGGAGCCTGCAAGCGCTACGATGCGTTCTGCATTGAATTTACCCGTAAGCAATAGCTCCCCAATAATAACCAAATCTTGTGCAGCCACTGTCCAGACAACTTCACCTTTGTTTACAGGATCGATCTTACCGATCTGCGTGCCCACATTTCCCACAGGGTGTGGACCACTCACGCGGTGCAGTTCGCAGTGCGATAAACCAATGAAGGGTGAATTCGCGCTCTTCCCTACACTTACATGTACTTTCCCTGAAGTTAGCTTACTAAGCGCGGTGATAGCTGCCTGAAGTTCTGCCTCCTTACCTTGTAAGGTAAAATCTAGGTCGGCTGCCAAGGGTGCAGAATCGTATCCTGAGATAAAAATCGCTTTCGGATGGCTGTCCGGTTTCGCAATAACATCATAGGGGCGCTGCTTGATGAAAGGCCAACAACCTGTTGCCAGCAAATGCTCTCGAATCACGTCGGCATCGGCTGCTTCAGGTTTCAAAATACCGTAATCCTTATAGGAATCCTCGGTATCTCCTTCAATTATCAATTCGGTTATCACTCTCTTAGCACCCCTTTCAATTTTGGCCAAGGTTCCGCTCACAGGCGAAACAAACTTGATCTTTTCGTTGGTTTTGGAATAAAAGAGAACGTCGCCAGCTTTTACTTTGGCGCCTTCTTTTACAACCATTTTGGGGGTGATAAGATGAAAATCTTTCGGTCTAATGGCGAAGGTTCGTGAGCGAGGAGCTTTTGACAGCGTTTTTTCCGCTTCGCCTTTCAGTTTGATATTAAGACCTTTTCTAATCTTAATGTCTTTGGACATGGAATACTTGTGTTAAAGTTTTCGTTTCAAGCCTTACTGAAGTAAATCCAGTTTTAAGGTGCGCAAATTTAATAATTAAAACCTGCTTTGCATAATAATTGAAGAATTTTTGCACTTCGCTTTATCGATACCGATTTCGGAATCGTAACGGGCACAAAATTTGATTATCTTTAACAACAAAACCATTCTTATGACGGGCTTTAAACCTATCTTTTTTCTCGTAATCCTTCAATTTTTACTACCCAAGGTAAGTGCTCAAATCATTGAAAAAATAGAACCCTTTCACATCCGAACGGTTCAATTTCAAGGAAATACGGAACAAAGTGAACTTCCAGTCATCCGCTTGGGGGAACGGCTCATGCTCTCCTTCGATGACATCAATGGCACAGAAGAAGATTACTACTACAGGATTACCCATCATAATTTCGATTGGTCGGAGAGCGACCTATCAAAGGGAGAGTTTCTAGATGGTTTCGATGATGTTCGAATAGAAAACTATCTGAATTCTTTAAATACCCTTCAACTTTATTCCCACTACACTCTAAGCATTCCCAACCGCGAAACCCGAGGCCTCCGGAAAAGTGGAAACTACCTTATTTCTATTTATAACTATGACGGGGATCTGGTCTTTACAAGAAAATTTATGGTGGTTGAAGAACAGGTTTCCGTTGGTGTGGAAATTCGCCGATCAAGGGACCTTCGTCACATTGAAACCAAACAAAGCGTCAATTTTTTTATCGATTCCCCTGATCAATTGTTGATCAATCCCAAGCAAAATGTAAAAACATTGGTGCTTCAGAACAGCAATATCAAAACTGCCATTACCGATTTGAAGCCCCAGTATACTATGGGCTCCCAATTGATTTACCGCTACGATGAGGAATCCTCCTTTTGGGCGGGAAATGAATTTTTAAATTTTGACAATAAGGAAGCACGTGTAGCGAATGTGGGTATACGAAACGTAGAGCTCAACGATCTTTTCGACCATTATCTCTTTACTCAATTATCTCGTGCCGACAGACCCTATACCTATTTCCCAGACATCAATGGAAATTTTGTGATACGCGCGTTCAACGCACAAAATAGTGCCATCGAGGCGGAGTATATTCGAATGCATTTTGCCCTACAATATTTCGAGGATATTGGAGATAAGGAAATTCATATTTACGGGAATTTCAACAATTGGACGATAGACGAAAGTACCTATATGCGGTATGATGAAAGGACAGATACCTATCGCAACAGTCGATTGTTCAAACAAGGCTTCTACAACTACAAATATGTGTTAGTAGACCGCGATGGCAGTATAGACGAAGGGGCAATCAGTGGAAACTTCTGGCAAACCGAAAATGATTATACCGTACTTGTTTATTACCGTGGACCAGGGGAACGTTATGACCGAATCATCGGAAGAGGCCGAGCCAATTCCAGCATCATCACCAATAATTAAAGGCACATTACACAGTTTCCTAGTCTATATTTTTTAATTTTAGACGATGAGTGAAAACTTACCCGAAATATCGTCAGGCAGAAAAGCGGCGAAATACCGAGGGGTAAAATGTTTGAACTGTGGGCACCCACTCGATTTGAGCGATGTCTATTGTTCGTATTGCGGCCAATTGAATTCAAAAAAGAAGCTGGCCCTCTCCGACTTTTTCGGTGAATTCCTATCCAGCATCGTTAATTACGATTCACGTCTTCGGTACACCGTTAAGGATTTGCTTTTCAAACCGGGTACCATTACCAAAAACTATGTGGAAGGCAAACGGCTGCGTTACGCCAACCCATTTCGTTTTTTCCTGAGTGCTTCCATCATCTATTTTCTTCTGCAAGGTTTGGTTTCTTCCATAACGGGTGTGAATAATTTTGTCAACTGGAAAGAACAACCTGACAATATCGTCATTGATCAAGACAGCTTGGTGAATTTTGCAAATAAGAAAATGCCGAAAGGGGAAGAGCTGAGTTTAAAGGACAATCAGTTGATTGTTGGCAAAGATACCGTCCCCCTGAACTTTAAGGAAAAGAAAAATGAAATGGGGTATTCCTATTTTTCCGAGGTGCAATTGGATACTATGTCACGAGGGGAACAGATTACCAAAAGGATGAATTTGTACCGTGACTTTTATAATACGACCAAGATCAAAAACCCCAATCAAGCCTTGGACAGCTTGAAGCATGATAACACAGGATTCAATCGCTGGCTGTATAGTAAAAACCGGACTTGGGATCGAATTAAGGATAATCCTGGAGCATTTTTTTCTTACCTGGTGAGTAAAATACCTTTTTTCCTGTTTTTCTTCGCCCCGATATTCGCCTTGTTTTTTTGGCTCATTTATTCCAAAAAGAAATATAATTATATGGAACACCTCATCTTTATTTTCCATATTTTCGGTTTTGTATTTCTTGGAATGCTGATTTGTTTCCTTCCGGATTTGTTATTGAACACAGAAGCTTTCATGGGAATCTTTTTGACGCTGGTGGGCCCATTTTATTTTTATAAGGCACTCCGTAATTTTTACCGACAAAATAGATTTATTACCATACTAAAATTTATCTTTTTAAATAACGTTTTTGTAATTGGAGCCCTTTTCGTAGCCATTGTTTTCTTTGCCATTACAGCAGCAACTTACTAGATATGGTGCAACAAGTCACTCACAATATTAAAGTTTCGGTGCAAACCACTTTCGAGGGGGTCTTTGACCGATTTAATAGAAGGGAACATGCCTTTTCCTACCACATCACTATTGAAAATTTAGGAACACAAACCGTACAATTAATGTCCCGTTTTTGGGAGATCAAAGATGTATTAAACGAAACGGAAACCGTGAAAGGTGACGGCGTCATTGGGCTCCAGCCTGTCATTTCCCCAGGCCAGGTGCACAGCTATAGCAGTGGTTGTATGTTAGTGGGCCCGATTGGATACATGAGCGGTCATTATGTAATGCGCAACAATGACAACTATTTTAAGGTGACCATCCCAATATTCAAGCTGAACGCTCCCTACGCCATGAACTAGATGGGGTAAATGGCAACACCAATCCTAAGCAAATTTTACGATCTCCCTGAAGAATATGGCAAAAGGCACAATGCGAGTCGTACGTAAATTGAAACGGACTATTCCAATCCAACTCTTCTGAAAAATAAAGCCCTTGATAGGTCACCTCAAAGGCATCATTTCGATGGGTAATCTCATATAGATTCTGAGCAATCCCCGACCGTTCAATTTGAAAATAAGCATTGCTGCCCGTGCCTTCCAAGATGTAACATTCCTGTTGGGCTTCTATTGGAGAGCTAATTAAGGTTGTTGTTTTCCTTTGATGAAAGTAATTCACGAGGTTCTCTTTTAGTGCAGACCCCTGATAGTTTGAAATGACTCCATTTTCCACTTTAAGCAGTTCCCTTTTCGAAGCACCAAAGACAACATTGCCAATAGCACTTGGCGTGAATCGTTTCATTCGCTTTAAATGGAATTGCACTTTTTTGGTTGGCTGACTAGCGAGTAAGGTATCGGTAACAAATCGCGCACAATTGCTCCCCTTTTGAAAAGCACCATAAGGTAACGTTCCAGCCCGCTGAAGGGAGGTGGCAAATTCAAAAGCTTTTTGATAATTGATAGAACCACAAACGGAGGCAATCATTCTTCCTTCTCCGTGGGTCCGATCGGGGTGTGCCTCCAGCCAAAGTAACACTTCAGAAAGATTTTTTATACGATGCCTCGTATCAAATTCAGCTTTTATTGGGATTTTCAATTCTGCATCCGTCTGGGCACTTCGCACCCTACCCCTACCTTTTGGGGTAACATACCTGCCGAAATCAAAATAATGTAGATCTCCCGTTGTTCCATGTACCAAAACCAATGCCGCATGCCCTGCTTTGATATATCCCTTTCCTCCAAGGCCCAGCCATGGCAATAGCTTACAAATCCATTCGTCACTCATTTTCACAAAAGTGTCCGGAAAAGCTAGTATTATGATATGTCCTTTTTCCTTGTTCATCGACAACGTAGACGGAAACTTACGAAAAGAAATTCAAAACAATTTCGATTTCAATTTCAACGGGAGTCCATACCTTGAAACTGTTACCAATGTTATAGAAAAAGCCTTCAAATTTTCCTACCTTTGTTTGGCAAATAAAAACCTAAAAAAATAGAGATGGGAAAAGGATTTTTCGAAGTTCCATTGGCCGTAAATGAGCCCGTTTTAAGTTATGCTCCCGGCAGTCCGGAACGACAAGAAGTTTTAGATATGTACAAGAAAATGTACAACAGCAAGGTCGAAGTTCCCTTGTACATCAATGGAGAAGAAATCAAGACCGGTGACACAGGAACCATGTCACCACCACACGACCACCAACATCTGTTGGGGACTTACCATAAAGCCTCCAAAAAGGACGTTGAAAAAGCAATCGCCACAGCTTTGGAAGCACGTAAAGCTTGGGCTACAACCCCTTGGGAGCAGCGTGCCGCCATATTCTTGAGAGCAGCCGAATTGATTGCTGGTCCTTACAGGGCAAAAATCAATGCTGCTACTATGTTGGCGCAATCCAAAACCATACACCAGGCAGAAATCGATGCAGCTTGTGAACTTATCGACTTTCTACGTTTCAATGTTCAATTCATGTTGGAAATTTATGCCGAGCAGCCTGAATCGAGCTCGGTAGCATGGAACCGTACAGAATATCGTCCGTTGGAGGGATTCATTTATGCAATCACCCCGTTTAATTTTACTGCAATTGCCGGAAACTTACCTTCAAGTGCTGCACTCATGGGAAATGTTGTTGTTTGGAAGCCAAGTGACAGCCAAGTATATTCAGCAAAAGTAGTCATGGATGTTTTTAGGGAAGCAGGCGTACCCCCTGGGGTGATCAATATGGTCATGGGGGATCCCGTAATGATTACCGATACCATCTTGGACAGTCCTGATTTTTCCGGATTGCATTTTACAGGTTCAACCCATGTTTTTCAAGATTTATGGAAAAAAATTGGAACCAATATTCACAACTATAAAACCTACCCAAGAATCGTTGGGGAAACTGGAGGTAAAGATTTCATCGTTGCGCATCCTTCTTCCAATGTGAAGCAAGTAGTCACCGCCATGATTCGTGGTGCCTTTGAATTCCAGGGTCAAAAATGTAGTGCTGCCAGTAGATGTTATCTCCCCAAGAGTATGTGGCCAGCTATTGAAAAGCAGCTAAAGGAAGATTTAGGCACTGTTACGATGGGGTCGCCGGAAGATATGGGCAATTTCTTCACAGCCGTAATTCATGAAGGCGCCTTCAACAAATTGGCGAATTATATCGACCAGGCAAAAATGGATCCAGAGGTAAAAGTTGTGGCGGGAGGAAATTATGACAAATCGAAAGGCTATTTCATCGAGCCAACGGTACTTCTTACTGAAGATCCAAAATACACAACCATGTGTACAGAACTTTTTGGGCCGGTATTGACAGTATACCTCTATGAAGACGACCAGTGGGAAGAAACACTTCATTTGGTTGATGGCACAAGCGAATATGCATTGACAGGTGCAGTATTCAGCCATGATCGTTATGCGTTGGACCAAGCCGTGAAAATTTTGGAAAATGCGGCGGGTAACTTCTACATCAACGACAAACCAACGGGTGCTGTTGTTGGGCAACAACCCTTTGGTGGTGCCCGTGCCAGTGGAACGAACGATAAGGCGGGAAGCAAATTGAATCTATACCGTTGGGTATCCCCAAGAACGGTTAAGGAAACTTTTGTTCCACCAACCGATTATCGCTATCCTTTCCTAGGATAATACAAACAAAAAGCCCGGGAAATGTCCCGGGCTTTTTGTTTTATATATTCTTGCTTACCTATTCGTAATAGGAAGGTTCATTCACATGGGCTCGTTGAGAATTTACAGCCGTATTGTCCGATGCAACGACCATCACCACAACGCTTAAATTTTCTACCACAAAACTTCCTGGCAGGTTGTATACATAAGAAGTTTCATAATCTTCCAAAGCACCGGTGGTAGGAATAGCATCACCGAAAGGATCGCTTAAGGAAGCTCTCAACACATGATTCAATTCAAAATCCGGAATGGGGTTCCCCATACCAAAATAAGGACTGTTTGGATCTTCGTTGAAGTAATTGGTCTGGTCCTTTAGAATTCCATCTTCCAACAAATAAACAACTAATTTTTTATCCTGAAGGCCGTCTTCCGAAGCCACCGAAATCTTTACCGACAAGACGCCACCTTCTGCTTTTGGGTCAATGGAAATTC
>CAZOSF010000042.1:20910-22384 GCA_964582415.1 uncultured Alteromonas sp. | reverse complement strand
CTTTCGCGAAGCGGTCCTCCATCCTTATTGCATTATTACAGGCCACGCGATACAATCGCGCGGCAACGGGGAACCTGCCTGCGGTAGGCAGGCTAATCCCGCCTTGGCGGGGTTTGAAACTAGCGGGAAAATAAAATAAAGTATATAAAACACTGCTGGTAACTTATTTAACTGTACCTTAGCGCCATAATTGGCGATAGGCTTATTATTATATCGCATCATATTCAGGACAGTTTTTAATGTTCCTTAGGATTATTTGACAGTAGTATTTTTCTTCTAGTAGTAGATTTTCTCCCCTAGTTTTTAGTATCCTTTCTTTTTTCCTTTTTCATTCATCACGTCTCTTATGATACCATCATGACAACACATGATTACGAACGTTGCCAATTAATTATTTATGTATCATTATGAAATTGATTCAAAAAATTAAACAAGTATTCAGTACTAAAAACACAAAAATTATGAAAACAGGAACTGTAAAGTTTTTTAACAACAGCAAAGGATTTGGTTTTATCAATGAAGATGGGTCTAACCAGGATATCTTTGTACACATGAGTGGACTTATCGACGATATCAGAGAAAATGATGAAGTCCAATTTGAAACGGCTCAAGGTAAAAAGGGCGTGAACGCCGTAAACGTTCGACTGGCATAAACCCCATTCGATTGTCTCTGATAAAGCAGAGAATACGGTCAATTTAGAACGATGAGAAGCTTGTCCTGAAACCCGCATTGCGCGGAGCCGAAATGGATGAGCTTTTTTTCGTTAACGAGATAGCGAAGCTATTGGTAGGGTGATGGAGTCGGCCTGTTGAAGGCAGGCCCGTCGCGCCTCAGTAGGGTTTATGACTATAATTCCTTACCTCCCAGCTTTTCTGCTTTTATTATCATCGGGTATGTTTTTTCAAAGAATAAACTTACCTTCCCTTCCCGAAAGTCAATCTATCCCACTTTGAAAGTACTCATTTCGGTCATACTTTTTGTATTTCATGCCTTCTGTAGTGCCCAGGAGCTTCCTCCCATTGCCAACTATCCCCCAGATGTATATGGAGCCGACAATCAGAATTGGATGATCTCGCAATCTGATAACAATTATATCTATGTGGCGAATAATAAGGGATTGTTGGAATTTAACGGGGCGAGATGGACACTGTACCCTACTCCAAATGAAAGCATCCTAAGATCGGTAAAGGCTATAGGCAAAAGGATTTATACGGGGTTTTACATGGATTTTGGCTATTGGGAGTATGACAGCCTAGGGGGCCTTGAATATACTTCCATGGTGAAGAAAGAGACAATTGAAATGATTGTTGATGAGCAAATCTGGAACATCATTGATCATGATGAATGGATTTTGTTTCAGTCCTTAAACAGAATTTACCTTTATCACGTGGTCGACGAAAGCATTTCAGTCATTGAGGTAGAAAATACAATAACCAAATTGTTTGAGATTGAGAATAATTTCTATTTCCAAGT
>CAZOSF010000042.1:0-20810 GCA_964582415.1 uncultured Alteromonas sp. | reverse complement strand
TAGGAACAATTGCGAACGGTATCGTCGTGCTCACCGAGAACGGTGATTTTCGATACCAGATCGATCAATCTGAAGGGTTGGGCGATAACACGGCACTGACCTTATTTGAGGATGTTCAACAGAATATCTGGGTAGGCCTCGATAATGGCATTGATTGTGTGAATACCAGAGCTCCTTTCAAGAATTACTTCGATCGAGATGGCCGACTGGGTACCGTTTATGCTTCGATCATCCATAATGGCGACCTGTATATAGGAACCAATCAAGGGCTATTTTATAAACGCTATAACTCCCCTGAGGCTTTCTCCCTGGTCCCCGGTACTGAAGGGCAGGTTTGGAATCTACGGATAGCGAAAGGAACTCTTTTTTGCGGTCATAATTTTGGAACCTATTTGATTTCGGAAGGTAAAGCGGTACAAATTTCAGATATTCAGGGTGCTTGGGACATACGGGAGATCCCAGGGGAAGAAGATTTACTACTGCAGGGGGGTTATGTTGGGCTCTATATACTAGAGCGGGAAAACGGTACATGGAGGCTTCGGAATAAAATTTCCGGTTTTGATATCTCGTCAAAGCATTTCGAGATTTCCGGCAAAGATGAAATACTGGTGAGTCATGAATACAAGGGGGTCTATCGTCTTGTTCCGAACGAAGATTTTACAGAAATTAAAGCGTTTAAGGAGCTTACTTCTGTTGAAAAAGGTTCCCACGCAAGTTTGGCCTCGTTTAATGGAGCTATTTATTACGCCTATAGGAAAGGCATATTCAAATATGATGAAACTTTAAGTGAATTTATAAAGGATGAATCCCTCAGCGGGCTGTATAGTGATGAGCAGTACATTACCGGTAAATTGGTTGCCGATGAAACGGGGAAGCTATGGGTTTTCACAAAAGACGCCTTGATTTACGTTTATGCCGAGAGACTCAACAATACATTGAAGACCGACAGAATCTCCATCCCGGTGGCACAGCGAACTGCGCTCGACGGCTATGAAAATATTTCACATTTAGAAGATCAGATATATCTGATAGGAACCTCCAGTGGGTACCTGCTAATGAATCTCGATGTTCCCCTGAAGCACTTCAATCAAATTAAAATAAATCGTGTTATCTCAGGTTCTCGATCGGGGGAAACTACAATAATGGATTTAAGCCAGGAAGGAGCACTACCCGCAGTCCAAAACTACTTTACCTTCGAATACAGTTCGCCAGATTATAACAAACTTCATACAACAAGATATCAGTACAAACTTGAAGGTATTTATGACGAATGGAGCGATTGGAGCACAAATTCCAGTATTTCGTTCGACAACTTGCCATATGGCTCGTACGAGTTTATGGTAAGAGCCAAGGTGAACGGTGAAACCAGCAATATCGCTTCTTATTCCTTTGTAATCAACACACCGTGGTATGCCTCTAACCTTGCCAAGGGGATTTATGCTATAGCAATCATTTTTTTGTTCATTGGTATTAATTCCTTTTATAGGCGTTATTACAGAAAGCAACGCAATCGATTATTGGAAGAGAATGCCCGTGAACTTAAACTACAGGAATTGGCCACTCAAAAAGAAATCATCGAGTTAAAGAATCAAAGCCTGAATCAGGACATTGAATCACGTAATCGGGAATTGGCCGTTTCCACAATGAATCTTATCAAAAAGAACAGCATTCTTAATGATATCAAAACCGAATTGGAAACCATCACCGACCCAAGTAAGATTAGAAATGTAATCCGGGTGATTAATAGGAATCTCGATAATGAAGACGATTGGAAGTTTTTTGAAGAAGCCTTTAATCATGCCGACAAAGACTTCTTCAAAAAAGTGAAAGAACTCCATCCAGACCTTACACCCAACGATTTGAGGTTTTGTGTTTATCTCAGACTGAATCTTTCTTCCAAGGAAATATCACAGCTCTTAAATATCTCACCTAGAAGTGTAGAAATCAAGCGGTACCGATTACGTAAAAAAATTGATCTTCCTCGAAATTCCAACTTGAACGATTATTTTATCCGCTTGTAATAGGACGGATTAGAACTTCAATTTTTCATGTTTGTCCCAAAGACCCCAATAAGCCCCTACATCTCCTTCCGGCCCTACCTTCCAAGACTCGTCGAAAGATGAAAAATAGAATATGTCTATATTGTCTTTAGCTGCCCATACCATCGCATTTATGAAATACTTCATCGCATTTTCGTCTGAAGGATAAGCGCCCCTTAGGTTGGTTCCTTGGCTGGGCCAACCCGTTTCAGTAATGATCACTGGTTTTCCGCTCGCCGCATGCATCGCTTGTCCATACATTTGCTGCATATGGTTAAGGGAATGTTCGATATCACAACCTTCCCAATAAGGATAGCAATTGGACAAAATGACGTCGCAGGCCTCCGTAATTCTTGGATGCTGGGTAAACTCATAATAAGCATCCACATAGCCAACAGGCGTTCTTGGAATCGCTTCTTTAACGCGTTTTATGTATGCAAGTAATTGTTCTTCGCTTAAATCGTTTCGATAGAGGACTTCGTTTCCTACAGCGGCAATATCCACTACACCCTCACGGGCCAATGCTATAAGTGCTTCTATCTCTTGTTCATTTTTGTCCATATCATCTCCGAGCCATGCACCAACCATCGTTTTCAGGCCATGTTTGTGAGCGATTCTAGGAACATATTCATTTCCTTCAATACAGGAGAAGGAACGCACCCATTTCGTAAAGGGCTTGATGATTTTTATTCGGCGTTCAACTTGTTCTTCCGAAATGATATCCCCAGGTTTCTGACCGTCTTCATACATGCTAAAACACAAGCCATGCATTCCTTTTTTCAGTGATTCTCGCCAAAGCTTCTTCAATTCTTTAAACGAATATTTGGTAAAGTCGACACCTTTGTGTGCGGTAAAATCCGTATTCTCTAATAAGAAGTTATGTTCTCCTCTATATGACATCTTTAAACTATTTATATTTTTTACGATTCTTTATTCTGAATTTTTTTTCTGCGATCGAGTTCTGCTCGAATTTCATTTGCACGTTCTTCTGTTACATCATAATTCTTCATCACCCACATCGCTATCAAAGTCCCTGCCATCGGGAAAAAACAAAAGAAGGCATGTAAACCATCCACGGCGCCTTGTTGATCTACGGTAGCAAGTTCCGGGTTGAATCCAACCACCGCTATAATGGTACCGCTCAATCCTCCAGCTATTGCAAAGCCAATTTTCACCATCCACCAATAGATGGCTCCAAAGATTCCTTCTCGACGTTTGCCGGAATGTATTTCGTCTATATCAATAACATCTGCTGTCATAGACATCATAATGGTAAATAGACTTCCTATTCCAAATGAAAAGAAGGGAAGGGCAAAAATATACATCCAAGGTTTTCCTGGAATAAATAAAAACCACAACAGAATATAACCGATAACCGAAATTCCTTGCGAGATCATGAAGGTATTCTTTTTTCCTAATTTCTTGGACATCCATGCCACGGTGGGAATCACAATAAAAGTGGTGCCCAACGCACCTAAACAGCCAAATAAGGAGACCCATAATCCAGTGGCTGCAGCATCTCCATTAAATAACTTATATACAATAACAAAAAAAGTTAAAGCAGCCACCGTATTGAATGCGTTAAAAATCAAGAAAGTGGCAATACATAATTTTCGGAATTCTTTCAATTTGAAAGCTTCGACAAAGCTGTTAAGGATATTTTTTAAGCTATTCCCAATTTTAGAAAGGTTCAGAGGTTCGTAGTCTTTATCCAGTGTTGATTCACTTTTAATAAAGAGCGCAGGTACGATGGCACAAATCGAGCAGGGAATTGCAACCCAAACGGCAAGTTCCCTGGCCCCTACCTCGGCCGATGGAAACCAATCTTGATCATACATAATCACCCAGAACCAAGGGGCTATTACCCAAGCCCATTGTCCAATCCATTGGGCGATGGCCATGATATTGGTACGTTCATGAAAGTCATCGCTCATTTCATAGCCCATGGCCACGTAGGGTACGCTAAAAATGGTTAGCCCTAGATAGAAAATGATGGACCACAAAAAGAAATACCAAAAATTGTATTCAAGGGAGTTCTCCTTATACAATTGCCACATGAAAATATAGGCAATTCCCATGATTAAGCCCCCAAGAAAAACATATTGCCGACGACGTCCCCATTTTGATTTGGTATTATCTGAAATGTACCCCATGATGGGGTCGGTAATAGCATCAAATATTCTCGGCGCAAAAAATATTAAACCCCACATCCAGCCCGGGAATCCAAGATCTTGAACAAGGACTACCATAAATATACCAAGGATGGCAGGAAACATTTGATTGGCAAGCATGCCTAATCCAAAAGCGATTTTCTGTCCTAAGGCTACTTTGTGATGAGTTTGGGTGGTATTCATGAGGGTTTACGTTGGTTGTCTTTTTTGTTGAAGGGAAGTTTGAATTAGAAAACACCCCGACAATTTTTTCTTAGGTACACGGTTATTCTATCCACTTCCATTGCACCTGCAGGAATATCGGTTTCCTCAAGTCCAGGATACGATTCCATCTGCTTCCAATCGGCAATGGTATTACTAAAAAATTGGGAGGCCGCTGCATCGGTTTCATAGACAATTAATTCATATTTTTCTTCCTTATCTCCACCAAAACGGGTGACTACCTGCCATTCTCCATCTCTTTTATAGGAAGTATTCGTATGATCCGACTGAGGGTAATATTTATTATCCGTAGGTTTTAATACAACCCAGATATCTTTGTCATGGCCTTCGGGATAAACGCCCATAGACAGAATTCTGCAGTCCACAGAATCTCCCTTGACGGGTGAAATCACCCTAACCGAAGTTACAGGGCCTTCTATATGCATTTTATTACCAGTGGAAATCTGTTCCATTCGGCTATCGACATAGGCAACATTTGAAGTATAGCTGCCGAAAATGATCATAAGTACTCCAAGTATGCCCAGTGGTATTCCAACTTTTGGATTGATTAGCGTTGTTGTAGAGTCTTTTCTATTGAGACTGCTCAGGACGGCGATTCCTATAAGCACAATCCCTACTATTATTAGTACTGCTTTTGCTGACATTTTTATCTATTTAGTTCGACTTACTTACAATTTGCCCCGTCTGTTTTCAAGTTCTGTTTTTATTTCTCTTGCCTTTTCTTCCGATAAACTATAATTCCACATCACTAGAATGGCAAAAGCTGCGGTAATTGCTGGAATTACGATATCTGCGATGCGCAATTGTACCAAGGTTTCAGCCGACTGGGTAGCTGCATTTCCATCAAAGCCTACCCACTTAAGCACAGCACCACCCACAATCAGTGCCAATGCCTGCCCGAGTTTTACGGTCCACCAATAAATCGCCCCAAACGTTCCTTCCTTACGTGGCATTCCATTTTCCAATTCGTCTTTATCGCAAATATCGGCGGTCATACTCATCATAAGGGTAAACAAGCAGCCTAAGCCAAAGGCCATCAATGGAAGTGGTAAGAACATCAGATAAGGGTTTTCTGGATTGAAGCCCCACCACTTCAGTGCATAGCCAAATATGGAAATGAAGGTAGCAATAATAAAAGCATTCTTTTTTCCCCATTTATTTGCCATCCAAGCGACGATGGGAATAACAACAAAGGCAGTGATGGCTGCAAGAATGGTGGAAAACCAAGCAGGCCAGAAACCTGCGGCCGCATAATCACCATTAAATAGATAAAATAAGATGATGAAAAAACTAAAGGATGCCACGATTTGGAATCCATTGAAAACCAAAAAAGTAGCGCCGCACAATCGTAAAAATGGTTTGTGTTTGAATACTTGAATAATGCCTTTAAACAAACTCTTAAAAATCCCCATCATATTTTTCAATGAAATTTCTTCACGATTTTCAATTTTACTGGAATCAATACCTCTGCAAAAAATGGCAGGTAAAACACCAAACACGATGGCTATCACCCCAACGATGATGGAGAGTTTCCGCACTCCCTCGGCCTGTGTCGCAAAAATATCTTCGTCGGCAATCAAAACCCAAAACCAAGGCACGACCATCCACGCTATCTGTCCAACAATATTGGCCAATCCCATAAGCCTGGTTCGTTCGTTGTAATCTGATGTCATTTCATAACCAAGTCCGATGAGCGGCGTAGAAAAAGTGGTGTTGGCAAGAATGAACACACAAGAGATAATAAGGAAATACCAGAAGTTATAATCCTGGGAGTTTTTCTCGTCCATTTGCCAGAGTAAAATAAACAAGAGGCCGGTTAGAATAGCGCCGATGAAAATATAGGGTCTACGTCTTCCCCATCGAGTATTTGTGTTGTCGGATATATAGCCCATTATGGGGTCTGATATCGCATCGACTATTCGAGGCAATCCTCCCAGAAGTCCTGCTAAAAAAGGATCCATGCCGAAGGCTGTAAGGAGGAAAAACATAAATATTGCCAAGGCCCCGGGCATTAAATTGTTCACAAGGTGACCCGATCCAAAAGCCGCCTTTTGTATCAATGGAACTCTGTCCTTAGCTGCAGTTTTATATTGTGACATAATTAGATTGGTTTTTGGTTAGTTGGTTTACTACTATTCACTTGTTGGTGATAAAATTATCGATTGTATGGCTTGGCCATCAATTCGTAGGGTTACCGATTTCTCATTAAGGACAAGGCTATAGTCTCTGGCCACAGGTTCTTCATTAAAAATAACCACGGCAATGGAACCATCTGGATTAACGGCAGCTGTAACCATAAATTTTTCAATAGCTGGCCTATCGATATCGATCACTTTAGCTCCAGGGCGAATATATTTACTGAAATGCGATAGGGTATAAAACAGTGGAGTGAAATACACTTCATCTGTATCCGGATCTACAATGACGGGTGCAATACACCAGTTCTTGAACCAGTTGGGCCCTCCTTGTTTATCGAGTACCATATTCCAGTCCACCCATCCGTCTACCCAGTTATTCAAACAGCCTATAATATCCCTCGCATATCGGTTGACAGGGGCATATTTAGGGTGTAGGTATTTTTCTTCTTCAGGAGCCCAATCAAAACCCCAGTCGGTGGCTTCTTTTTTCCAATACCAAGCATCATCCTTCCATACAGGAACTTCGGCATCAATACAGCCCTCTGTTTCGATGAGGTATTTGTTTGGAGCCTTGTTGTGAGCATATTGAAGGGCTTCAGGAAACACTTCGAAAGTGCTGGCATACCAGTGAATGGCGGTTCCATCGATATATTTGGAAGACTTTTCATCTCGATACATTTCATCAACCCATTCCTCCAGGTGCTCTCGGTTCTGATCATACCCCAAAAGTACCAACTCTCCCAATCCATCCGCCTCCAATTTCGGACCCAGATGAAACTCGACAAAGTCTGTCAATTCCTTGGGGGTGAAATGCATACTTTCCCAGTTGTTTCCATTGCCGAGAGGTTCATTTTCAACCGTGAATCCCCACAATTCTATTCCTTCTTCCTTATAGGCTTTGGCATATTTAGAGAAGAATAGGGCCCAAGTATCATAGTATTTTGGTAAAAGCTTGCCCCCAACCCAGTTGTTGTTATCTTTCATCCAGGGTGGAGCTGTCCATGGTGAGGCAAAAATTTTAAAGCCGTTTTCGGAGATGGCCATGGCGTCCTTGATCATAGGGATGAGGTCTTCACGATCTTCATCGATGGTGAAATGTTTCAGTTCCATATCGTTCTCAATGGGAGCGTAGGAATAATTGGACAATGAAAAATCGCAGGAATTCATATGTGTTCGGGTGAGCGAATAGTTGGCTCCCTCTTTACTGAAATAAGCTTGAAGTATGGTGTCCCGTTGTTTCTTACTGAGTTTGTTGAGGAGATAGGCGGAGGATTCCGTAAAGGCACCACCAAAACCGGTGATGGTTTGTAATACCTTTTCAGGCCTTAGTTGAATTACATATGGATTTTCGGACGGAGGAAATTCGGTGATACGTGTAAGCTTGTTTCCCTTTTGTGAAGTCTCGTATACCTCAAATTGTAGTGATTGTTCCAATTTCTTTTCAGATTTACAAGCCATTACCGTCGTGAGTAAAATTAATACGCCATATTTTGTTAGTGCTTTCATAATTAATGATTAACTGGAGTTAATGCCCGGGATGGAGGTGCGAAAACTTCTTGCTGCAAGAGATCAACTCGTCCATCAAAGGTCTTTTGTATCGGTTTTCCGCCCCTGGTCAACCCTTCGAATACCCCGCTGTCCACCTGATCCCAAAGGACATATTTTGCCCGACCTTCCACGGTGAACAATCCGAAATGATTTTCCGATCCCAATTTATTCAGAGCATCTTTCCAAGGTTCGTCAAAGGCTTCAAAATAGAAACATGAAATGTTATTGGCATTCGTCCATTCCCGCATGTGCTTATAGAACAGTGCCTGTTTATATTCATCGGTTGCCCGGGATCCATCAGGGCCATAGTGACCATTAGAAATAGTCGCCCAACCCGTCTCGCCTATATGAATCGGCTTATCAATCCCTAGGCTTTTCATATAATTGGTTACGGCATTGAATTGATTAATGACAAATCTTTTTGCGCGTATCATGGCACTATCGATTTTCTCAAGTTTTGAAAGAGAATCTTGCTCTTCTGGCACTAACCAAAAGTCTGGATTATAGTGAGAGTTGTGATAGGGATAGGTATGCATGGATATATAATCCACAGATTGCATCAGTTTTGCAAGATCGTCTGTATGATAGGAGGGATCACCCCCTCCCCAAGAGGCAAAATCATCTGAACTGGTTATCCAGAGTTCCTTGGGAAGCTTACCTTTTTCTTTTAGGTCCTGTAAATGCGTTACCCATTTCAGTATCACTCCCGGCTGAACGTAGTAGCTCGTGGCCCATCTAACCATGGCTTCATTTCCAACGGCCAAAATCTTCACTATTTCTGGATATTCGTTGGCTAGTGCAACAGCACGATCGATTTCCAAAGCATTTTTGGGGCTTTCCAAATAATGATCCGGCTCTAGATCGGTCCATGCATTTAAGCAATCAATCCAGGCACCCAGCATGACGTACATTTCAAATCCAGGATCTTCCGTTTTTAATTCACGGATGGCTTTCAATACGTTCGAAGCATGGGGCAAATGAACATTATAGGTTCGCAATACCTTAATATCCATGGCCTGTAAGATTCTAAGATCTTCTTTAAGCTCCTGTATTGTTGGTTGACTATCTCTCGATTTCATGCGGTACCCTCCATATGAAATCGCTAAGTATTCAGGATTGCCTAGAATATCTTTGGCAGTGATTGATTTCTGCATTTTTGGTTCTTTTTTTTCGGATGTCACACTATTACAAGATACTATAAGAACCATCAGTCCTGCAAAAACGAAGATGTTCCTTATTGTTCTCATGCACATCGATTATTAAATGGGGTCTTCTTTTTATTTCAGATAACTTAACGGAATATGAACATTAATGCGATCTACCTCCGCCGTTCGCATGAACAATTTCAAACTGGTATCCGTATCTAGGTGTAAGGTCTTGAACTTTTTATTGCTACCGTCTTTAAACTTCACCTCAACGGCCTCATGTTCGGCAGTTTGATAAATCACGGGGACCTGACAATAGGTAAAACACAAGGCGTTTTTTGGAATATCGATTTCTTGTTTTTGATAGGAAACGTCGACATAATGGAATACCTCTGGTTTGGAGAGGAATTCGGTCTTTCGCAGTAAACAAGGATTGAATTGGAGTTTGCCATTGCTTACAAAAACTCCCAACTCACCAAAACGACTAAGGATATCTTCCTTAACCTGTCCTGTCATACCAGGCTGCTGGGCTCCTTTTCCTGAAGGCGTATGGGAATAAGGATCGGTAGGGAAAGCACCGTATAGTTTTGGGGGTTTATGAACCCCAATTCCTTCGTTAATCTCGTAGTAATGTTCAAGGAGTCGGCCTACTATCGAATCGCTTGCTCCTTTCTCTATTGCTACTAAACAACACTCCTGAACAGCCAATAGGAGTTTGGACACCATATGCCAGTAGATGGATCCCAGCCCTTCATATCCAAAGAAGGTGCCCGAACGTCCGGTAAAGGCTTTATGGTTGAATACCTCCTCAAAAGTATCCAACAACAGTTGTCTTTCCTTAGAAACAAGTTTTCCGTATTTCGATGCATCTAATACATCTAAAGCCTCATCAAGACGATTCGCATTATTGAAGTTGCCATTAAAATGGTAGTTCCCGCGAATATCCTTTTCAATGATTTGAACATTGCCATCATTCAATAATTGCTGCAATAATTCAGATCTTTCCACCGATTTATAAGGAATGATATTCTTTTCCAAAAATTTGGGAAGTTCTTTGTTCGGATACAGCAGATAACTGTATTGATCTTCTCGAAACAAAGCACTGTCTTTCATGCTGTCCAGAAGTGCAAGAGATTCTTCAGGAGTGAGATACCCAGAGCTTAGCGCCGCTACTTGTCCTTCCAGCATCACTTCGAGATAACGTATCGATATACCGCCCCCTTTAACTGTCATCAGGTTGTAAGCGTGGTACATATTATCCTCCCTTTTGTTGGCGTCCATGGTATGTTCGAGATAGCCCAAGGTTACCGCAATAAAATCCGATATACTTTGAAGTGAAATTTCTTTCTTGTTTCCGGTGAAGGCCTGTCCATACACCTTCATTCTATAGTTGCTCGCTGCGGTTCCCAAACCATCGAGAACAGATTTCCTTTCGGTATCGCTAATGCTACCCCCCAATAGGGATTTGTGTGATTCAAGTGTACTCGAAATTCCATTGAAAAATTCGAGTAGCTCCTCCGATATTTTCACTTTCTCCACGGATGCATCTGCCACGATTTTTCCAAAAAACCTAAAGAACCTCCTTAAGTAACAAAGAGTCACTACGGAGACCCCATTGCCTACTAGAGCATTATTGGCATCATTCCATTCTGGCCGCTGCGTGTTCATCCAGATACCTCCTTCTGGAATAAAATTGGAAACCTTCGCTAGTACTGTAGCGAGGAGTTTCTCTATAAAATTGACCTTATGAATGACTAAATTTTTATCCTGTAATAAGGCTCCGTCTGCACCGAGTTCGGTACGCGTTGCACGAATTTTTACGTCCAGTTCATAATCGAACTCTATGGTGTCTTTCGGATTTTTAAGCAATTTTTCGTAGCTCTTTATTTTATAAGGCACGTTAGCATAGACAAAGAGATCGTTGTTGAAATAACTTTCTAGTTTTCCGGGGTCATGATTCTCAAGAATTTCGAGCAGCTTTAAAAGATAAATGATTTGATGATCCCCCCAATAACCGATATAGGACCATGGGTCGTGTTCTTCAATCACCTCCCAGTCGAAGCCGCCCTTAGTAACTCTATAGGGGTTGTACCCATCAAAAGTTGTGGCATTCAAGAACTTATGAATCATGCTTTCGAGAAACTGAGGGAAAGACAAAGACAAAGCCTCCCAATTTTGGAAGATATCTCTCCAGTTTCCTTCATAATCTAGGATCTTAGATCCATCCACCTCACTACGAGTATTAATAGAAAATTTGTTCCAAGGTCTACTGGGATCACCATGCCTACGGCTAAATTTGAGCGGCAGGTACTCTAAACTCAACCGTTTAAAATTCTTGTCGTGAATTTCATTCACCAATGTTTTAAGTTGGGAAACAGAGAACGTTTCGGGCAATTCAGCCAGAATGACCTTGCAATTTTTAGCTACTTCCTTGTTGGCGTTTCCGATATATTTGATGAAATCCCACTTCTCGATCTGATAATTATGGTCGAAGATACCCCCTCTCATAATATTAAATAGCGTATTCGAAAAGTGGCGTAAATTTCGAAGCTTATCGGTGCTTAATTGCATTCCGTCTGAAGAACCGGCTAATTCCAATAATCGTTGAGTACCTAGTTCGATGTCGTTTAAAACCTCTTGTATTAGCCCGGAATCAGATTTTATTTTTTCTGATAGCTCGGTGATTGCACTGACACCCTGATTTACATTTGCTATGACCATCCAATGAGTGGCTGATCCTGACGCCAATGTGAGGTCTGATTGAATAAAATAGGCTCCTTTCTCTGCTTTGACGTCTATTTCCTGCTGAAGGCTTTCCCCTCTTCTGAAACTGTCCAGCTGTAGGGAAGAGAGCAGGTAGGTCGGGTTTTTAAAGCCAAGGGACCAAACCACATTACACTTTAATGCTTCACTGGGTTCTGCTTTGTCTACGATGATCGAGCTTAGCGCATAAATCCCAACCCCCGAATCGGGAATCAGTTCACTCCGTTTATAGGCATCTACCAAATTACTGGTTCCGTTTTGAGTAGCCTCACCTACTCCAAAAGGCACAATATTTTGCACACCATCTAAAAGTTCAACCTCAATTGCAGCCTTTTCATTATTGGTGAGGGTTGATTTCCTAACGAAACCAAAAATAGTACTGGAATTCCACTGATATTGGTAGGTTAGACCTAAATCCTTATTGTGTTCTTCAAAGATTATTTTGTTCCCGTAGGAATTTTTGTAGAGGTTACGTGTTATTTCATATACGCCTTCATAGCGCTGCGAAAAGGGTTCCCACAAAAAGATCCTACCTTCCTTACGAACTCGTAGTAGGGTCTTGCTTCCAGTAATCTCTACCGATTCTGTAATCTTATCGTCGGTGTAATAAGGGAAAAGAGCATAATCTGAATTTTTTCTCCCCGCCGATAGTGCACCATTACTGGAAATAAACATCCAGTGATTGGAATCGCTTACAAGACTCATCAAGAAGGGTCTCATTAAATGGCTGTTGGAGATTTTGTAATAAGGTTCGTTCTCAATGATTGTGAGTTCCCCATTAATCTCACCAGTATGGTATGAAGCTGGAGTACTTCCTATATAAATGGGTGCTTTCGTCATTCGTTTTAAAATATATCTTACTTTTCGGGCCTAGTGTCTTCCTGGCGTCTTGAGATTCCGGAATTTCAACTTGACCAAAAATGTTGTGTCGCCCTAATCGCAACCAAAAGAGTGCGATTTGTAGGGGCATTTGATTAGTATGTAACTGATCCGAGCAGCGTAGGTTTCTGTTTCAAATATAATTGACTTAGTCCACAATATCATAAACTCTCACATAGTCAACAACCATCGTTTGTGGAAAAGGGGTTGCCTCTACAGGGTATCCTACAAAGGTGCCTCCCACAGCGATATTCATCAACATGAAAAATGGATTATCATTAAACGGCCATTCCTCAACTCCCTGGGGTAGATCATCTCGGGAAATCTGATTGAAACGGATGTCGTCTATGAAGAAGTCTATATAATCTGGATGCCACTCGATAGCAAACACGTAGAAATCATTATCAAATCGTTCTCCTTCCAACACGTATTCCCCGCTAATAGCACCACCGCCGGAATATCCCGGTCCATGAATGGTTCCTATCGTTTTGGAGGGTTCCTGACCTCTCAACTCGGTAATATCAATTTCGCCAACAAATGGCCATTGAACAGTAGTTGGGTCATCATCTGGTTCGGTTTCAATATTCGCCCCTAACATCCAAAAAGCTGGCCAGATACCACGTCCACCAGGCATTTTAATACGGGCTTCAAAACGACCATACTTCTGTTCAAACTTATCTTTGGTTGTAATTCTGGCAGAGGTAAATTGGAACCCGGCGAAGTTTTCCCTTCGGGCCGTAATCACCATATTTCCTTGTCCGTCCAGTGAAATATTCTCAGGTCGGTCGGTATAATATTGCAATTCCTGGTTTCCCCAGCCATTTACACCATTTCCAATCTCAAAATTCCAGTTATCAGTGTTGATGGAGGCTCCTTCAGCGCCATCGAAGTTATCCTCGAATACAAGTCGTAGCTCAGAGTCTTTGAATCCTATCTCCTCGTCTTTTTCGCAACTCCACAAAGTCATTAGCAAGACTCCAGTTAGCAAAGTCGTAAAAATTCCAAATTTCAGTTTCATTTTCATTTTTAGATATTTAATTTTTTTGAATGCTAGTTTTGAGTGAGTGAGACATTGTCGATAACAACTACTCCGGTTTCAGCGCCCATATCGAAAAGCACACGGCTGTTTGCAAGCCCAAAGGAAGCTGTAAACGTAAATTCGAACGTTTGCAAAGTTTCCGTTAGAGTGGCCACTTGAGTGTCGGCAGTAAAGGGGGCCTCGTTAAGGCCAATTCCAACAATCATCGTTCGTGAGCCGGTACCGGCATCTGTAGTTGCGTCAAATTTTAAGGTATACGATTGTCCTTGTACGATTTCAACTCCCTGACTCAGGTTAACATCGAATGCATTTCCTGCAATGGCAATATCTGCAAAGTTGTAACAGTTCCCTCCGTCGCATTGAATGTTGAAGGCATTACCGAACCAAGCCGTATCACCTCCTTCAAAATCTCCGTTGGCAAGCAGATTATTTCCGCCACCGCCGCCACCGCCACCGCCATTGATGGGGTCGGAGCCTACGATATATAGGTCGTCATAGTAATAGGTCGTACCATCACCAGGTAATTCTGGAATAAATTCGAAGAACACAATAACACGGTCATAAGTAACCCCACTGTCCAGTTGTCCGGTAAAGTTGAATACAAGTTCTTCCCACTGATTGGTAATGGTTGTATTCACATCGATAAATACTTGTGAGTCTCCTCCAATGGCTTGGTTCTCTAGTGCCAAACGCACTGGGATGTTTGCTTTGGGAGACCAGGTTTTCATCGTAAATATTTCCGAAGTGGAAAAATCGATGGGCACTTCCAGGTTGAGTAATGTTCCGGCATAGAACGCAGCTCCATTTGTTTTTGTAGTTCTTACCACACGGCTCGTAGGATTGATGCCACTAGGGTCTGGATTTGCTTCCACTGCAGAGGCTGCTCCTTCAAAGCCAACAATATCGTAGATCAACGTGGTAGATTCAAAACCAACTGGCATGGAAACGGCAGCAGCATTCGAATCGTCAACATTAGGGGAAGGAGGTAGGTCCTCCATTCCAACTTGAAGGGATCCCTGTACCTCGGCGCCGTCCAGTGTCGCCGTGATTAATGCCAAGCCTTCACCTACAACGGTTACTATACCCATTTCGTCTACAGTGGCCACAGCTTCGTTGGTAGAGGTATAATCGAAATAAGCTGGTGCAGCGCTAACAGATTGGCTCAATCCATTCGGAAGATTGTAGGTAACTGTAGCTCCCGAAATGGCAAAGGTATCGCCTATGTTACTCGGAATAACCTGATCCTGTCCTTCCAATATTGCAGCACTTTGCTGAATAATCGTATTCAGACGTGCAAACTTAACCTCATCGATCCATAATTGATAGGAAGAGCCATCATCTGCGGCTTCCGCTAACCAAAGCATCCCACCTTCCTGATTCAGTCTTGAGCTGTTTGGGATAGGGATATAATACTGCTGCCAGTCCGTTCCCACCTGAAGGCCAAGGACATCCGTTCTGTAGGTTTCTCCTTGGAACGTCAAACCAAATCCCATAATGTCTATATTTTCACCTTTGGATGCTCTTGCGTAGAAAGTGAGTACATTATAATCGGTTAAATTTCTTCCTGATGCCACCGAGAATACGCCTCCCGCGAATCCCCCATTCGGATCGCTGGTATTGGGAACATCAAAACGCAAAGAGGCACTGCTTTGGTAAGCAACATCGGTATCTACGTCAAATGCCGTTACATTTGAAGTCCCAAAGGCATCGTACTGTAGTCCTGGGGAAAATACGTCCAGGAAGACCTCCGCTATACTTGGGAAGGTCGCCTCGGGCAAATTGCTGTCATCTGGTTGACAACCTGTAAAAGTAGCCAGCAGCAAAGCTGGCAGTAAATAAACAAGTGTCCTTTTTATTGATATCTTTCTCATTACTATTTATTTTCCGATGTTAATGTGTACATAAGTTCTTATTTCCCACTCGTTTCCGTTAGGGAATCCTTGGTCGATCGGATTTTGGTATTCAAATCTTGGTGAATAGTTATCCAATGTGCGATACATATAGCGTATGCCCAATCGAGTATTTGGCAAGATAAACCAGTCAGGTTTACCAACCGTTACAGACAGATCTGCCATAAACTGGAAGGGGAACGTAAGGTTAAAGTCACGATGGTAATCGAAAGGTCCCCAGTCGTCTATTTTAACTTCTGTAATTAATTTGAGCTTTTTATAGATCACGCGAACATCTCCACCATAGCGATAGATTACGCGGTCATCAGGTCCGTTTGCCTGTCCGTTACCTCCATAGAAATTCGAAATTAATCCAAATTCGGGAGTCAATTTCGATACAATTCTACCATAGAACTCCCAAAGGTCCTCGGCAGGAGGTGCTCCTGAAAAGGCAACTGGGTCCCTGACTCCTTCGAAGAATCCGATGGAAGCATCTTGGGTAGTGGGTAGGCTACGATAGTTAAAACCTAAGCTGGCAGCAAAAGGGGCGTCTTCTGCGCGGTCGTTATCCCATTCGTAGAACCATGAGCCTGGAGTTGGATCCCACGTAAGTAAGATTTCGCCCGCAGTGGTTTCACGATTCGCTCGAACAACAAAAGGATCATCCAAAATATTCCTTGATCTTGCAGGAGCTGGGGCACCGATGGGTATAGGATCCACGATGGGTTTTTGCCATAGGAAGTTCGGAGCGATTTGAAGATTTCCGATAGTATAGGTAAAACCGGTTAAAAAGTTATACTGGTTACCACTTCCGCTGTCCTTCAATTTCCATCCCGTAAACGTTTTTGTATAATCCGCGCCCCCATTGGCAACAAGCCCTTGAGCAGCTCCCTGTGCATACCAATTGAATTTACCTCCAGTATAGGTTACCTTGGCTTTACCTCCCCAGTTATCTTTACTGTCGATAGTGTTTACCAATACTTCTTGGTTTCCATTGGCGTCTCTTTTTACGATCTGATACTCGCGATCATTCAATGGCTGGCCCGCCCAGATACCGCCAATTCCAACTTCCCATTTTCCGAATTTACGACTTGTAAATAGGGTTGCTCTTCGGGTTCTGGGCTGTGGAATGGCAATGGAAGTAACGGCTTGTCTTGGTTCTGAAATATCTTCATGGAAGATACCAGTAACGGAATACTTTCCAATATTCGTGCTATACTTGGCCAAAATGGCTGGGTTCGCCCCCCACCAAAGCTCAGGCCCGAAAGCGACCTTCAAACCTTTTAATTCCCTTTTGCCTTCAAACTCAAATCCGAAAGGAGTTAAACCATTATAAATATCCAGGTTTGGTCCATAGTTTGCTTCGGGATATAGCCCAAAAAAGTCACCTTCATACCCCCAGTGGTAATGACCGGTTCGGTAAAATCCGGTCATGTTTACATATTTATTATTCCAGTTAAAATCCGCTTGATAGATGGCTACTCTGTTGTTATCGGCAATAAGCTGATTTTCTCCAGTACTTGACTGAACTACAATAGGTCTTCCTCGATTCTCGTAAAAGATTTCGTTGATTGGGTTCGCAGCCACATTCCCCAAGATATTTGCGACAACATTGGCTCGGAGTCCAGGCATCGGATTGCCTTCAACTCCTATGAAATAGGATTCCATATTATCAAAACCAAGTTGGTTGGGATAGGAATTAGGGTCATTCGGGTTTGGATTTTCTGGTGTTGTAATCCGCTTACCTCCCGTATTGAAGGTTGTAATTTCTGCTCTCAGGGTACTTAGCCTGATTTTACTTCCACTATCTCCCCCTGATGCTGCCTTATCACCGCGAGCACGGAGTACGGCGTCGACGATCTGAATTTTTCCGAAATGCTCTTCGAGAGATGCCTGTGTGGCCCCCAAAGCATAAGGATTAAACTGATGCGCCTCTTTTAGGGCGTAATAGGCAGCTCTTGGATATAAGGTATATAAACCACGTTCGTTGGTGGAACCCTTCGCGCAGATACCAAACCATTCTTCGTTCATGTTGTTTTCTCCCTCAACAAAATCGAATTTATATCCACCGTTCTCCCAAGAAGCATTATTGTCATGGATATCTAGGTTTTTTGTCTGGCCAAATTTCCACCATCCATCACTAAACTGGAAGGTGAAACCACCAATCGAGTTTCCAGTTTTCCCAAGGCCAGCTGCATTGGCATAAATCTCTTTCCAATTTTCTACCATATAAAAAGCCTGTGCTTGTTGGTCTTCTTGGTTCTGAACCGCATTGAAAGCGTCCGATCCAAATTCGGTAAGCAGGAATGGTTTTCCGTACTCATTCTTAACGCGTTCGAATGCATCTCCAAAAGAAGTTCCGCGATACATATTGGTTCCAAATATGTCGATGTCCGGACATTCTTCGGCAATGATATCTAAGAATAGTAGATCCCCATTACAAATCGCAACCGGCCGATCTTTAATGGTCTCTTTTATCCAGTTAGCGGCTTCGTTAAAGAGTTGGTACATGGGTTGGGCACGTTTGGTAGACCGTCTATCCTCTATGGGAATGTCCTCGGTTTCCGCTCCATCCCAAAACAATCCATAATTGTTTTCATTTCCCAAAAGGAAAATCAATACCCCTGGGGTGTCTTTGAAATCGTTGGCCATTTGCATGACCTCTTTCTTCAAAATCTCCCGAACCCTTGGGTCTGAATAATCAGTATTGGGTTGCCAGGCACCATCGATCGTAAGGCCATAACGACCAAAAGAATGATTGATCATGGTATAGATTCCAAAGTTTTCGTAGATATACTGAACCCATTTTGGTGGAACTCCAACATATTGCCGAATGGCGTTTACCCCCATATTTTTTAAGAGGGACATTTCTGCGTCAAGAGCATCCTTGATGATGTCGTCTGGTTGATTCCAGAATTGATAGGTGGTGGTTGCAATTGTTTCACCAATGGGAATGTAATCCCAATTCATACCGTTGATCATTATCTCCTTACCGTCAACAATAAGTCGCTGGCCATCTGCTGAATTGGAAACAGATACTTTATTTGCCTGGGCGAAAATTGATGTTGTGAAGATCAGTAAGAAGAGTCTTAACAAATTTTGTTTCATAGAGATTCATTTTATTAGTGCCAATACTACCTACAATAGCATGTTGCATTGTAATTCATAGTACGTTGCACGATTTTTAATTGTGCATTTCGTTAAAATTACTATTTGTAGTTCTATAAACAAGCAGAAAAATTGACATAAAAACTATACACATGGAATAATTAACCAGCTTTTATTAGAAACATGATATTTTTTATTGGTTGTTCTTGTCATATTATTAGAGTTATAAAAATTCAGTGAAATATTGACAATACCAACAGTTGACGTGTTAATGTTATATTAATGTTGTATAAATGTTGTAGTCAATTTATTTTGTAATTCGGCAAATTGTGCGTCCTTGCAAGTATCGATTCAAAAGGATTGGTGAATCTAAAAACATCCAGTTCAGAATGTCACTAGATGATTTCGAGAGACGACCAAAACTAGATTGAAACTTGTTTAAACGATGGAAGGCACTTTGGGTTTTCCGTCTCCATCGCGGTATCAGATTCGATCCTGAATCGCTAGAATAAAATGTATCAAGATTACTTAATTTAAACTAAACGAATTCATTATGAAAAGATTTACTCTCTTAGTACTATCGGTTTTCGTTGGAGTTTCCGTAAATGCACAAAATTTACTTAGCAACGGGGACTTTGAAGGAGGAAATACCGATTGGTTTGGAAACGCCTTCAACATTCAATGTGATGGCGGCAACTGTTACAACTTCGCAGACATTCTAGTTGCGGGGAACCCTTTTGATGTTAACTTGAGCCAGGTTGTGGAAATCGTTCAAGGAGAAACGTATACCTTAACCTTTGATGCATCTACCGACCCTGTTACGGCTAACCGTACCATGATTGTTGGAATCGGTCTGAACGAGGCTCCCTTTACAGCCGATACACAAGTTGCCAATCTCACCGAAACTTTGCAAACTTTTGAATTTACTTTTACGGCTTCTTTTGGATTGGCCAACAGTCGTGTATTATTCGATATGGGTGCTGAAACCGGAATAGTGGTCATTGACAATGTGTCGCTTGTACTTGGAGGTGGTTCAGGAGGTGGAGAACCTACTGAGGCTGCTCCAACCCCACCAGCAAGAGACCCTAGTGCGGTATTCTCTATTTACAGTGATGCTTACACCAACCAGCCAAACGTTGAATTTGGCGCATTCGGTGTGGGAACACAAAATATCACAGATCGTGTGATCGACGCTGATAACCTAAAAGAAATCGTTTTCACTCAACCAGATCCTGCATTCCTGTTGGTTGACTGGGGAGATATCGTTGATGCCTCTGCAATGACACACTTCCATATGGATTATTGGACAGATACTCCTCTTCAAACTGGTTTGATTGCCAACCCAAAATGGTCAAATCACGTAGGAAATGCAGGAGAGACTTCTGCTTTCGAATTAACCAATCCAGTGACCAGTTTCGGCGCGTGGGTTTCTATCGATATTCCTTTAGCCGATTTTGATGCCGGTGATCCAACACAACAAAGAGACGCTTTAAGACAATTTGTGCTAACAGTAGTTGGAGCAGATAATGGTGCTAGAACCGTATTTGTAGACAATATCTATTTGCATAACGATACTGTCTTGGGTACCGAAGACTTTAATGCAGTAAAAATCGCTGCCTACCCAAACCCTGTTACAAATGAATTGAATCTTAGTACAACAGAGAACATAAAACAAATTACTATTTATAATATGTTAGGTCAGGTTGTACTTAAAGACACACCGAATGGAAGTAATGTTTCCTTAGATGTTTCTAAACTTACAACTGGTCACTATATCGCAAGAATCACAACCGATTCTGGTAGCCAGACAGTAAAAGTGGTTAAACAATAAGGATAAAATTGTTAAGATAATTCTTAAGATTTTGAAAA
>CAZOSF010000041.1:18604-22411 GCA_964582415.1 uncultured Alteromonas sp. | reverse complement strand
CTGAACCATTTTCCCTGTACTTTCAATACTTGTTCAATGACATCACGAACACAGCCTTTCCCGCCTTTTTTATGGGAAACGTATTTCGAGATATGCTTGATTTCAGGAACTGCGTCTTGAGGACAGCAGGGGAGTCCTACCATTTTCATAGAGGTGTAGTCGGGAAGGTCATCGCCCATAAAAAGTACATTTTCCTGTTTAATGCCATTGCGTTCGAAGTAATCCTCCAGGGTTTGGGTTTTAAAATGAGTTCCTAAAAATACTTCTTTCACACCCAGGCCTTCCAGTCGTTTTCGAACCCCTTCATTGGTGCCCCCGCTGATAATACAAACGTTATAGCCTTTATCGATAGCGGTTTTTAGGGCAAAACCATCCTTTATATTCATGTTCCGGAGCAGTTCTCCATCGGTATTCACAATCACCGAGCCATCGGTTAAGACACCGTCTACATCAAAGATGAAGGTGGTGATATGTTGCAGGTATTCTTTATAGCTTTTTTCCAAAATAGATTCTATTGGTTTTTGTTTTGAATGGATTCGGTAAACAATTTATAAATTTCTTGTAGTTGCCGGTCATTTAATAAACGTAAATGACGCTCCACGGTTTTTTCATCTCTACGGATAGCGGGTCCGGTCTGGGCTTTTGAAGGGTGGAGTTCTTGTATTTTCAGCGCTGTTTCCAAAATCAAAGGTTTCAGTAAATCGAAGGACAATTGATGGCTCTCTAGATAGTCGGCAGCCAAATGAAACAAATGGTTGCTAAAATTATTTACCCAAGTAGCCGCTAAATGCAATTTCTTTCTGTTTTCAGAATGTATTTCCTGAACGGAATGCGATAGCATCTCACCCAATTTTTCAAGTAGTTTCAAATCGTTTTCTCTCTCTGCTTCAATACAGATTGGAATTTTGCTGAAATCCACCTTTGCGTCTTTCGAAAACGATTGGAGCATGTAAAACACTCCGCTTCGGTTTTTTGAATCAATAGCATCCAAAGGCGCCGAACCAGAAGTATGCACTACCAAAGAACCTTGGTAGGGTAATTTTTCTGATACCTCGGAAATGGCATCATCTTTCACTGCCAAAATATTGATATCGGCTGGGGAAAGTGCTTCCAAAGTAGAAACAAAAACCACCCCGTCCTTAACTGTAAAAGCATTCGACCGGTCAAATACTTGTGTAATGTGTATCCCTTCCAAAGCAGAAAGCGCTTTAAAAAGATGTTGGCCCACATTTCCAAATCCGATTATCGAGACTGAAATCATAGCGTAAAAATAAGGAATCCGCAATTCATAAAACTCTCTTAAACGGGAATAATCCCATTTGTTTTAACGTTCAAACTGAGTTCTATTTCCTACTTTTGCACAAAAATTTGCGGCATGCAGAAGAAAATTGCTTCCCTTCTTTTTTCCACCCGACTTATGGCTGTTTTGTTTTTGGTATTCGCTGCTGCGATGGCCGTAGGTACTTTTATGGATCAAGGGTATGAACGCCCACCCTCACCCTATGCTCGTGAGCTAATTTTCAATGCTTGGTGGTTTGAAGCCATTATGGTTTTGTTCGTCATCAATTTCTCCGGGAATATTGTGAAATACCGACTCTGGAGAAGGGAAAAATGGGCCACTCTGTTACTTCACATCTCCTTTATTCTCATCTTGATGGGTGCCTTCGTAACCCGTTATATAGGGTATGAGGGGGTCATGCATATACGGGAAGGAGCTACAGAAAACACCTTTTTATCGGATGATACCTACCTAACAGTATATCTTGATGGGGATTATGTGGTGAATGGTCAGCAGATGCGACGGAATCTGGAACCTAAAAAATTGCGACTGTCGGAACGCTTGGACAATACGTTTTCCATTAAAACCGATTACAACAAACAACCAGTTACAATCCAATACCAAGACTTTATCCCTAACGCGAAAGAAGCCCTGATTCCATCGGAAAGTGGGGACCGCTATTTTAAGATCGTGGAAGCCGGTGATGGTTCTCGACACGAACATTACCTAAAAGTGGGAGAGGTGTCTGAAATTCATAACCTACTTTTTTCTGTTAATAATGATACTTCAGGGGCCATAAATATTATCATAGATGAAGCTGGAAATTATTTCATCGAAAGTCCTTTTGAGGGTAACTACCTACGTATGGCCGATCAGGCCCAAGGGGTAGTGGTGGCAGATAGTGTGCAGCCATTGCAGTTGCGTTCTTTGTACCAACTTGGGGGCACGGCATTCGTCTTTCCGGAACCCGAGATGAAAGGCTCCTACGGCATCGTACAGGCGGAAGCTCCCGAGAAGACGGGAACCGATGCCCTAGTGCTGGAGGTTTCTTCTGGGAATGAGACGAAAACCGTTCACTTAATGGGGGGGAGGGGCTTAAATCCGTTACCAGAGTCTGTTGAAGTGGGTGGCGTTACCGTTACGATGGCCTATGGTTCGAAAGCCTATAAGTTACCTTTCAGTATTACCCTAAACGATTTTATTGCCGATAAATATCCAGGAACTGATAAAGCCTACTCGGCTTTCAAGAGTAAGATAACCGTTAACGATACCAACGATAGCTTCTTCGACTATGAAATTTTTATGAACCACGTCCTGGACCATAAAGGCTATCGTTTTTTCCAGGCCTCGTTCGATCCCGATGAGAAGGGAACAGTGCTTTCTGTCAATCACGATTGGTGGGGGACATGGATTACCTATATCGGGTATTTCTTGTTATACATTGGTTTGATGGCCATCCTTTTTGATAGGAACACGCGTTTCGGTGAATTGAAACGTCTGCTGGAAAAGGTGAAACAGAAAAAGGCAGCTCTTATAGGGTTGTTGGTGCTATTCTTTGGACTGAACTCGCATGCCCAGGAAAATGTTCATGCCTTACAAAAGGCACAAGCCGATTCCATTATCAAAGCCAATGTGGTTTCTGAAGCACACGCCGAAGCGTTTGGTCGATTGGTGATTCAAGACAACGGAAGGATGAAACCGGTGAATACTTTTGCTAGTGAATTGTTGCGAAAAGTAAGCGGTAAGAATTCCTTTGAAGGGATGAATCCGGACCAGGTCTTTTTGTCGATGACCGAATTTCCAACCTATTGGTATGGTATTCCTTTGATCAAATTGGACTGGCGTAACGATAGTATCAAAAAGATTCTTCAAGTCCCTAAGGACACAAGAAGCATAGCGCTCATCGATTTGTTCGATGAAAAAGGACGCAATAAGATAGAACCCTTTATTCAGGATGCTACTTCTAAATCGAATCCAAATCAATTTGAAAAGGATTTTATCAAATTGTATGAGAAGTCGTATTTGATGAATGAAGTTTTGGGAGGGGGGATTCTAAAAATATTCCCGGTTCCGGGTAATCCCAATAATAAATGGATTTCCTATCCGGAACTCAGAAGTTCCAATATTAAAGGAGCCGATTCGGTATTCACAAGAAGCATTTTACCCTATTATTTTGAAAGTTTGCGCGAGGCACGGAAAACAGGGGATTATTCCACTGCCAACCAGCTGTTGGAAGGTATCAACAAATACCAGCATACCTTTGGTTCTGAAGTGATGTTAAGTGATGATCGCATCAGTATTGAAACCGTATACAACAAAGCAGACATTTTCAACCGATTGTTCCATTACTATATGATGTTCGGGGTGTTTATGTTCCTCTTTATCATTGCCCAGATTTTCAAGGATCGAAAATGGCTGCAATGGGTAATCACGGCATGTAAATGGGCCATCTGGGGACTCTTCGTATTGATGACCGCTGGATTGATCATGCGTTGGTATATCAGCGGACATGCTCCTTGGAGTGATGC
>CAZOSF010000041.1:14489-18504 GCA_964582415.1 uncultured Alteromonas sp. | reverse complement strand
TACTCAGCGGAGTATCCTACTTTGGTTACCAAAAACATTACGCAAAAAAAACGGGGTGAATTTGGTGTTCACCCCATTTTTCTAACTAACTAACTGATCTCAAATTAATTATAAATATAGTCTGGTTGTTGATCTACCAATCGGTAGTCTTGTTGTATTTGTTCTCCTATCTCTAGTTTTTCATAGAGTTCCTTGGTAAGATCTTCCACATCGGCTTCACTCATTTTCAATTTACGGGCGATCTTGTGGTTCTCTTTTCCTTCAGAGATGTATTGCAATAGCTTGATCTCCAATCCATCCAGGTCATAGTGCATGATCAAGTTTTCCAAATAAACATCTTCTACCAATTTCTCTGTTTTGCGACGTGCATTCATTACTTCTTGACGCCTCAAGAAGATGCGCATTTCTACCTGGCGCAATTCGTTTTCCTCCTTAATGGCTTGCATACGGTACATAATACCATACGTTAGAATAAGCATCTCGGCAATAGCCGCACCCTTTAGGTGGGCACCATTCACCGCTAGGATTTCCACTCCTAATGGACGGAGAATGTAGAAGTCGATAGCAAATAGCAAAGGGATAAAAGTTGCAATGACATAAAATTTCGCATAATTCTTCTTGCTGAACAGGGATACGCCTGTTAAGAAATAGCTGGTTACTACCGCAAACAAAGACAGGTTGGCCACGTGCGCAAATACTGGATTCTTTGTGAACCAATTGAACAAACAAGCCACCATGGCTACTCCCATCATAAAGAAGGTGACGAATTTCAGCTTGGGTGCAAATTCCTTTAGGCTCAAGAATCGTGAAGCAAACAAGGCTTGGATTCCTACAGCAATGAATAACATGGTAGTTTCCATCGCAATACTACGGGTGAATTCTACAAAGAATAACCCCAGCAAGCCATCACTGAAAAACAGTAATAACGCCATGCTAGCTAGGGTTAGGGCATAGAAGAGGAAAGGTTTCTCTGCAAAAAGGAAGAAACAGGTTAGGTTTAATAAAATCAACATCACCGTAAAGCCATAAAACATTCCTTGACGGAACAAGGTTCCGGAATCTAAATTGGCCATTTCCGGAAAAAGCGATAGCATACTGCTGAGCTGCGTTCCACCACTGGAACCACTCAATAAATTGTAGGAATTTACTGAGTCATTGAAGAAATGGTCATGAAACACCGTATAGTCGGACGCCTCCCATTTTTCTTTAGTTGGGAATAATGGGGTAGCGGAATGTAACACCGATTGACCGAAAGGACTTTCGGTTGTCGCGTGCAATGCTAGTCCAGCATTTTCAATGCTTTTGGAGAGAACACCGGGGGTATTTACATCAAAAGATTGTGGCTTGTCTTTGGCCAGAACGACCATCGATAAGCAGAGTGCAAACAGAGATAAAACTGTCCTCATAGATAGTAGGTTTAACAAATTTGGGTAGGACAATATACGTAAAAATTACATTTAATCTATCTTTTTTGCATTTAATCGATATTTTAACATAAAAAAAGCGATCCATGGGACCGCTTTAAAATTATTTGAAATGGAAGTTTACTAGATTTCTCCAACCATATCCTCAGGTTTTACCCATGCATCAAACTCCTCAGGAGTAACATAACCCAATCGAACAGCTTCTTCTTTCAACGTTGTACCATTTTTATGGGCGGTGTTCGCAATCTCTGCCGCTTTGTAATATCCAATTTTGGTATTTAAAGCGGTCACCAACATTAAGGAATTGTTCAATTGACGCTCAATCACTGAATAATTAGGTTCGATGCCTACCGCACAGTGCTCGTCGAAACTCACACAAGCGTCCCCCAATAGCTGGGCAGATTGCAAGAAATTAGCAGCCATCACAGGTTTAAAGACATTTAATTCGTAATGCCCCTGCATGCCGCCAACCGCAATTGCCACATCATTTCCAATCACCTGGGCACATACCATTGTAAGTGCTTCTGCTTGGGTAGGATTTACTTTTCCGGGCATGATGGAAGATCCCGGTTCATTGGCTGGAATAATGATTTCCCCAATACCACTTCTGGGTCCACTTGCCAACAATCGAATATCATTGGCAATTTTGTTCAAGGAAACCGCAAGTTGCTTTAAAGCACCATGAGATTCTACTATGGCATCATGAGACGCTAAGGCCTCAAATTTATTTTCGGCCGTTACAAAAGGCAACCCTGTAAACTTGGCAATATATTCGGCGACAAGAGGGGCGTAGCCCTTGGGAGTATTAATCCCTGTTCCTACTGCAGTACCACCCAAGGCCAACTCAGATAAATGAGGCAGTGTATTCTTTAAGGCTCTTAATCCGTGCTCTAACTGAGAGGCATACCCGCTGAATTCTTGACCCAATGTTAGGGGAGTAGCATCCATTAAGTGGGTTCGTCCGATTTTTACCACCTTCTTAAATTCCTCCGATTTCTTCTTAAGGGTGTTCATCAATTGTTCTACCCCAGGGATGGTTACTTCGATAACTTTTTTATATGCGGCAATATGCATCCCAGTTGGGAAGGTATCGTTCGACGATTGTGATTTGTTTACATCATCATTCGGAGTTAGGGTTTTTTCCCCTTCACCAATGGTTTTACCAGCAAGTTGGTGGGCCCTATTCGCAATCACCTCGTTCACATTCATATTGCTCTGGGTGCCACTTCCCGTTTGCCAAATGACCAATGGGAATTGATCGTTATGCTTACCAGCAAGGATTTCATCACAAACGGCAGCAATCAAATCGCGCTTTTCTTGCGATAAAACCCCCAAGTCATGATTGGTATAGGCCGCTGCTTTTTTTAAGTAGGCAAAACCTTGTACAATCTCCAATGGCATGGAAGCCGAAGGGCCTATTTTAAAGTTATTTCTGGAGCGTTCGGTTTGTGCACCCCATAATTTATCGGCAGGTACTTTGACCTCGCCCATAGTATCTTTTTCTATTCGGTAACTCATAGTAAAAATTTTAGCCTTACAAAGGTACGGTATCGAAGGAAAAATAGGAAGGCTATCTCTCGGACATTTATCAGTTTATTCATGTCAGGAAAGCATTTTCCTAAGCAGCGTACATACCTGTTCATTTCTATGTGGAAAACTCGCAAAGGGTGTGCGGAATTTTAAATTTTTACCACTATATTTGCACAGTCCTAAACAAAACAGATATGTTCGAATTTGATCAGTACCTCGGATTTTTAGCTTTCTTGACTATTCTAACCATCGGTTTTTGGCTGATGATTTTCTTGGTATCCTTTATTCCTTATTGGATCGTAGGAGCTGCCATCGAACATTTCAAATACAAAAAGATAGAACGCGAACAGGAATTGGATGAACAGAAGTAATTCCAATCTAAAGCATAAAAAAAACGCCCAATTCATATTGGGCGTTTTTTTTATATTGGTTTGAACCTATTAATAGTTGCTGATGTTCACAATTTCAAACTGTGGCAAACTTTCACCTGCTACTAATTTGTATTGAATCTGACGCGTTCCTCCGGTAGGATTATCATTGGTATCTCCTTCCTTATAGACGGGGAATCTTCGAGATAATGATGTTTCTACAATGGCAAACTCATCATGTCCCATGTATCCTTGACTTGCTTCCGGATTGTTTGAAATATCAGGCATGTTGATAGGTACCATTGATTTCTTTTTCAAAGTAGAAAAGCCAAGTACTGAACCATAACTACCACTTCCGGCAGATTGTGTATACACCAATAGTTCTGGAGAACCATCCGAATTAAGATCTTCCGATTCGGCATTTACTATCGTTCCTTCTACTTCCATCGTTACAGGATCTGGATTTGATTCAAGCCCATTAACTGTAATGGTAAGGTTAGAAATAGATCCTTCTCCAGTTGCCTTTACCTGAAAGTCCACACCTTGTAAATTAAGTGTCTTTTCGAAGTTAACTGGAACATTTGTTTGTTCGTTGTTAGAAACTTCCATTTCCGTAGTTTCTACTTCCATGTCCGTTTCTTCGTTCTTAGTTTCCTTACAAGAATAAAATAATGATACGGAAACCAAACTTAG
>CAZOSF010000041.1:0-14389 GCA_964582415.1 uncultured Alteromonas sp. | reverse complement strand
AACATCTTGAAGGCAGTATACAACAAGAACAGTCCAAAAACTATGGTCATATAATGGAACTGGTGCATCAAGATGATTCCCACCGTAATCATAATGCCCCTAAATACGATTGCTCCTAGAATTCCCAAAAACAGTAATCGGTGGTGATGGTGCTGTGGGATATTAAAAGTGGTAAAGATCACAGCAATCACAAAGAGGTTATCCACACTCAAGCTCAATTCGATAAAATACCCGGAAAGGTAATTCATCACCGCTTTACTGGGGGTGTAATTCTCTGGATTATCAACCATTCCCTCACTGAAGAACCAATAAATAACTCCTGAGAAGAGCAGGGCATTGGCCAAAAAAAACAAGGTTTCCAACAACGCCTTTCGGGTGCTGGGTATTTGGTCTTTCTTATGAAGCACAAAGAAATCGAGTACCAATAAAATCAGCACATAAGAAACAAGGGCTACCCACGGGATATAATGGTGTTCCATCTCACAAAGATAGGGAATTAGCCTTCAAATCCTTCTCCATCAAAATCACCATCGCCGCCATTGCGTCCATTGCGCTGACGCTCTTTTTTCTGGTTAAAACGGTATACAAAGGAGAGGTTAAATTGACGCTCGCGCCATTGGAATTCACTGTCACTAATGAAGTTGTCGGTTACGGTAAGCGCACGTCTCTTGCGGGAATTAAATAAATCACTCACCCTAAACCCAATGGTAGCATTATCATTTAAGAAGTCTTTACTAAAGGCTAGGTCAACCGATAAGATGCCTTCAAACTCGGTCTGTGCATTGTTTCTTGGTCCTCTGTAAAAGACGTTCGTTTGCCAGTCCACTTTGGCCGGCAAGGTGACTTTCGCACTCCCACGGGTAAACCAGCTGGTATTTTTTGCCCCATAATCCACACCATCGAAGGATCCTTCGGTTTCAAACTGGAAGAAATTGAAACTTCCATTCAAACGTAACCATCGTGCAGGATTGTATAATACCCCTGCTTCAAATCCAATACGTTGGTTGGTGGATAGGTTGATGGGCAGGGTTCGGATGATAGGAATACCATTCGGGGTTAACAGGCCGGTATCCTCCTGAACACGTTCAAAAGCATCCGTTTCATATTGATAATATACCGATGTGGTGAGGGTTAACTTTTTCCATCGTTTTAGATAACCCAAATCGAAGGCGCTGGCAAAAGCTGGATTCAAATTAGGGTTTCCTTGGAAAATATTCGCTTCACTGGAACGAGAGGGGAAAGGGTTTAGGAACCAACTTCTTGGGCGGTTGATTCGTCTGTTATAACCCAGGGTAAGGTTTTCCCGATCGTTAAATTCATATACCAAGTTCACGGTAGGGAACAGGCCTAAGAAATTTTTATCAAAATCGATGATCAAATCATTCAGGTCATTGGTGGTAACATCGGTGGCCGTTACTTTTCCTTTCAGCTGGGTGTTTTCCAATCGTAATCCCAACAGGAAAGAAAAGTTTCCAAATTTATTTCCATACTGGGTGTAACCCGCCATGACATTCTCGGTAAAGTCGAATTTATTGGAAAGGCTATCGTTCTTAATAAAAGCACCCCCTGCCATCAATTGTTCCTCCAACAGATAATCGGTAACGGTGTTTTCAAAAGTGCCACGAAATCCCGCTTCAAACTGTGCGCTTTCTCCAATGGGTAGCACGTAATCTGCCTGTATCAGGTATTCTGACTGATCTTCTGTTTGAACAATCTTTTCTGAAGGAAGCAGTGTATATTCTGGGAAGGTGTTGTATTCCTCAATCAGGGAGTTTTGGGTTTCTTCCCCTTGTTCCCATTGAAAATCGGCCGTTAGTTTATGTCCATGATCATCGAAATTATTTACATAGTTCAGTGAAAACTGCAGGTTGTAGTCCTCTTCTGTTTGCAGTTCATCTCGATTTCTCAAAAAGGCCAATTCATCTAAGACATCAAACTCTTCAGTAAGGTTGATGGTGGTATCTTCGTCATCACTGCTTCGGTAGAAAACAGAACCTGTTAATGAGGAACGGTCGGTTAGAAAATATTCCATTCCTAGATTGGTGTTCCAACCTTGGCGGACCCTGTCATAATCTCTGGTTTCCAAAACGAGTGGATTGGTCACATTATCTCCCAAATAGGTATTTTCAAAATAGGCATTTCCTGGGGATTCTCCGTAACGAACTCCTGTAGTATTGAAAATATTGAACTTGTCGGTGCGAAGGTTGATATTCCCAGTTACATTACTTCCAAAAGGATAGCTGAAATTCGTTTGTAACGAGCCGTTCAGTCCGAGCGTTTTTTCTTTTTTGAGAATGATATTCAGAATACCTGCCGTTCCTTCAGCATCGTATCTGGCAGAAGGGGAGGTAATTACTTCCACACGTTCAATTACCTCAGCGGGGAGCTGTCTCAAGGCGTCGGTATCACCGAAACCAGCAATGGCTGATGGCCTTCCGTTAATTAAGATTCGGACATTCTCATTGCCTCTTAGGGAAATCGCTCCGTCCACATCCACGGTTACCGAAGGAACGTTATTTAAAGCATCACTCACGGTAGCACCACTGGTAGTAAGATCTTTTCCAATGTTGTAGATCTTTTTGTCCAAACGAACCTGTACTTCCGTAGTTTCAGCTACAACAACGACTTCTTCGAGGCTCTCTGAATCCAGTTCCATCCGAACGGTGGGTAACGTGGTATTCTTCGAAATCTGCTGCTTTGCTAACGTGACCGTTTTATAGGAGATGTAATCGAAACGAATGTCGTAAACACCGGTTTCAATTTTCACAGCATAACTCCCTTCCAAATCGGTAATGCCTCCTCCCGCTATGGTGCCATCCGAAGTTAGAAATGAAACGGTGGCATATTCAAGGGGTACGTTGGTTCCCGCCTCCACGACTTTACCCGACACAGTAACCGTGCGATTGGCTTCGATCGGCATGGGCTGGGAATAAGAAATTACGGAGACGAGTAAGGTGAGTGCAAATAGTAGTCGTTGCATGATGGTTTTTTGCAATTTTGACTACGAAAATAACCCTGAGTTTATCCTTTGGGTGCCAAATTTCTGTTAAACTTTTTAAAGAATTTCCTTAACATTTTCAGGGGGTCTGCCCAAGGCAGCTCGTCCGTTTTTAACAACGATAGGGCGTTCGATTAGTTTCGGGTTTTCGACCATGATTTGAATCAATTCTTGGTCGGAATATTCCTTGCCTTTAAATTGCTCCTTCCAAAGGGATTCGTTGGTTCGAATAAGTTGTATGGGGGTAATTCCCAAAAGTTTGATTACTTCGGATAGCTCCTTTTGGGTAGGAGGTGTGTCTAGGTAGTGAACTATCTCGATAGCTTCCTTATGATTTTCTAAAATTTGAAGCGTTTCTCGAGATTTTCTGCAACGTGGATTGTGATAAATTTTTGTCATACGGCAAATGCAAAGTACTCGTATAAAAATACGATTCGATTAGGAGAATTAAAAACAGATTACTTGTATACCTGATCCAAAATAGCCAGGGTCTCCGGCAGTGATTTAAATACCTCAAAAGTTTTTCCTTGGGTCCTTTGAGCTCCCATGGCATTGCCGAATTGCGCGGCACGAATAAAGTCGTTGGCATCTCCAAGGAGGCTGAAGGCAATCCCCCCAGCAAAGGAATCTCCACAACCTGTGGTATCCACCACATGAGAGACGGGTACAGAAGGTACCAGCTCTTGTTTAAGTTGTCCGTTTTCCAAAGTATACACCATTACCCCTCGGGCATCGAGGGTAACATACAAGGCTTTCAGTCCATGTTTCAGGCAATATTCTGCAAACTTTGGAAGTTCCTCCATTTCAATTTCTTCATTGTTTTTAAGGTCTTCCAAGGTATACTCATTTTGAAACCAACTACAATTGGCTTCCTCCAGATTCATCTTAAGCACATCGATGTAGGGCAACCAAAGATCCCGATCTACCCAAAATTTAGTGACTCGCTGTCCTCGAACAGTTAGGGCAGTGGTGGGACCATGCGCATCAAAAACGATGGAGGCATTGCTGTTTTCCTTGATATAGATGAGCGTTTCCAATGGCACCTCAAAATCGGTAACCGGCACACAAACAAACACCTCACAATCCAAAAGGGGTTTGACGTCTTTCGGCATGATAGGAGGCATAAAAGCGGTTTGCGTTTCCACGCGTTTGTTCTGATCAACAAAACGCAATTGAATCACATCCCCTTGGTCGGCCTCAGAAGAAATATAATGGGTATGGATATTATCATAAGGAGCAAATAGGGCTTGAATTCCTTCCTCATCCTGTTTTCGGATGTGTGTTACGGGATAAATTTCTCCTGCATCTCCCAATAAATTTGAAATGGCAATGGCTGTGTGAGTAGCACAACCATATTTTTGAATGACTTCGTTATTGTGAGTGATGATATAATCTCTTGGAATGGGGCCTAAGACGGCTACCTTGTGTTTTTTCATGGTCTATCGAAAACTTCCTGCAAAATAGAAAAGTACAAAATTTGTTAAAGATATTCGGAAAAATTAGGATGAAAAAATACGATTAAAGCATTCAATCGCCTTCTATTTTTTGAATCTCACAATCGAATATTCAATTTAAGCAATTCATTATGAAGTTGTTCGGCCGACTGGAAATGGACGCCTTTGATTCCTACCGCCTCACTGCCCTCAACATTCTTTAGGCTATCATCGATAAATACTGCTTTTTCCGGGGCTATATCGAAACGCGTTAGCATCAATTCATAAATTTCACGATGAGGTTTGCGCATTCCCTCGTCTCCGCTAACTAAAATCCCTTCGAACCAGGAGAGCCAAGGAAATTTCTTCCGAGCTACGGGAAAGGTTTCCCCACTCCAATTGGTAAGGGCATAGACCTTGTAATCGGAATGTTGAATGGCTTTTTCCAAGAGTTCTAATGTGTCGTCATGAGCATGACCTAACATTTCTTCCCATCTTCCATAATACATGCGTATCAGTTCCTCGTATTCTGGGAAAAGGGCAATGCGTTCTTCCGTTGCTTGGGCTAGGGGGTAGCCGGCATCCTGGTTCATATTCCATTCCCAGGCACAGATTTCATTGAGAAACCAATTCATACGTTCACGGTTCCCCCTGAATTCTTTCAAATAAACATATTCAGGGCTCCAATCGATTAGAACCCCTCCCAGATCGAAGATGATGGTATCGTACTGACGCATGAAAATAGAAGAGATAAGGTCTACGATTCAATTTTAATAATAACTGATCTGATATTGGAAGGAATCTCCTTGTATGATTTCGCTGATGACGGTAGGGTAATCGTTATTGTCGTATCCCAAAGAATAATTGATAATTTGTGAGCCGTCTTTTTCAACACTAAGCACATTGTTCCTGTGGAAGGGGAAGGAATACCCCTCGATTCCAGTATAGTAAATACCATCAAATTCCCAGAAAAACTCAATGAATCGTTCCAAATAAATGCTTTGCATTTGTCCGAAGAACGGATTCGGATTTGAGTCATAGGTAATGGCAAACTCATTTAGAAGGTTGTCGTTCAAATCGAATCGGAAAAGATTGGTGATATTTCCATTTATATCATACACAAGGGTGGTGTATTGATTCGCTTCGGTAAATTTCACTACCCTTCCCTGATTATCCAGTTCCAGAATGGCACTCGCATTGTCATTTCCTTCAATGGTACCGCTTGCCGTTACAATATTGCCGTTCCAATCTAAGGTAACCGCTTCCGAAAACCCGGTGTACCCAATAAGATGCCCTTGAAAATCGTATTGAAAACTCATGGTGTCTTCGAATTCATCGCTATCGATATAATTCACCGAAAGTACAGAATTGTCATCGTTATAATTGTAGGTTAGGGCATACCCCGTAGTGCTTGTATAGGACGTTGTCCAGGTTTTCAAAAGATCATTGTCGTAATATTCATACTGAACATTGAAACCACCGGGACCTATCTCAGCTGCTACCATGTAGGTAAGATTGTTGTTGCCTCCACCATCATCATCAGTGTTGTTGTTGCTTCCACCGTTGTCGTCATTGCTGGAACATCCCAATAAGGAAATCGCTAGGACCGAGAGTCCGAACCACTTTTTCAATTTCATAGTTTCAAATTTAGATTTTTAGCAAGGTACTAATTTTTATGCAAGGCTTACAGTTCCTCTTCCCGCTCTTCTTTTTGACCCATCATCATAAGGTAGGCTTTTAGGAATCCATCAATTTCGCCGTCCAAAACGGCATCGGTATTCCCGGTTTCAAAAGAAGTACGCACATCCTTTACCAGCTTATAGGGGTGCAACACATAATTCCGTATTTGACTACCCCATTCGATGGCCATCTTGTTGGCTTCGATCTCATCCCGCTGTGCCTGTTGCTTACGCAATTCAATTTCATACAATTGCGATTTCAACATTTGCATGGCCTTTTCCCGGTTTTCCAACTGAGATCGGGTTTCACTGTTATGGATAACAATACCACTAGGATGGTGGGTCAGGATGGCTTTGGTTTCCACCTTGTTTACGTTCTGCCCTCCCGCACCACTACTTCGTGCAAAATCCCAAGAGATATCGGCAGGGTTGATGTCGATCTCAATGCTTTCATCAGCCAAAGGATAAACATACACGCTCGCAAAGGAAGTATGACGTTTGGCATTGCTGTCGAAAGGGGAGATGCGCACCAAACGATGCACTCCATTTTCACCTTTCAACCAACCAAAGGCAAAATCACCATCTATTTCAAGAGTCACGGTTTTTACACCAGCGACATCCCCGGGTTGAAAGTTCAACTCCTTTACTTTAAAACCATGTTTTTCGGCCCACATGAGGTACATCCGCATCAGCATACTGGCCCAGTCACAGCTTTCCGTACCACCAGCTCCAGCAGTGATTTGCAATACGGCACTTAAATCATCCCCTTCACTGCTCAACATATTTCGGAATTCCAGCGACTCTATCGATTCTTTAGCATTCTTATAGGCAGTATCTACTTGCTCCTGGGTCCCTTCACCTTCTTTGAAAAATTCGAATAACACTTCCGCATCGTCAGCTAATGCGACAGCGTGCTCATAATCTTCCACCCATTTTTTCTGGGTGCGAAGTTGTTTCATAAAAGCTTCAGCTTCTTGGGGATTATTCCAAAAGTTGGGATCGAAGGTTTTCTCTTCGTCGTTTGCGATGGTTATTTTCTTGCCATCAACGTCAAAGATACCTCCTTAACGCAACCAGGCGATTTCTAAGATCTTTCAATTGATCAATTGTAGTCATAGTTCGAAATTTACCGCAAAAATAGGATTTCATCCAGCATCGGAAAACTCTTTCAGGGTTTTTTAATAGATTTATACGTTTAATCGGGAGACACTATGATGAAACGTCTAATAATACTCTTTCTGGGCCTTTATTGCCTTACTTCCCAGGCCCAGTTTTTTGATGCGAAAGCGGAGGTAACCACCTTTAAAGGGTTTTATAATTTTCATTATTCTGAAAAGGAAGGAAAGCTCTATTTGGAAATACCCAACAATCGACTGGATCAAGAATTTCTATATGTTCATGCCCTGCGAAGTGGATTGGGCTCTAACGACATAGGTTTGGATCGCGGACAATTGGGTGGGGGCGAAGTGGTGAAATGGATTCGCAGTGGAAATAAAATACTCCTCATACAACCCAATCAGAAATACCGAGCAGTAACAAAAAATTCCGCCGAGCGAAAATCGATTGAAGAAGCCTTCGCCCGTTCTGTACTTTTCGGATTTGAAATCAAGCAAACAATTAATAATGTCCATTTAGTAGATCTCACACCCTTTTTGATGGAGGATGCCCACAATGTTGTGGATACCTTGAAAAAACAGGGGCAGGGGAAATATAAACTTGAAAACTCCCGTTCGGTCCTTTGGATGGAACGCACCAAAGCCTTTCCAAAGAATGTTGAATTTGAAGCACTGCTTACCTTTGTGGGAGAACCTTCCAAACCGGAAGTTAAGAGTGTTTCCCCCAATCCATATACGATTACGACCATTCAACACCATAGCTTTGTCGAGCTCCCCGATGCTGGTTACACACCAAGGGAATTCGACCCGCGTTGTGGATCCTATCCGTTGAGCTTTATGGATTATTCCACCCCCATCGACCAACCCATCACAAAACACCTCATCACCCGGCATCGATTGGAGAAAAAGAACCCCAATGCCGAAGTGAGTGAAGCCAAAGAACCTATAGTGTATTATTTGGATCCAGGCACACCAGAACCTGTGCGTTCCGCACTGCTGGAAGGCGCGCGTTGGTGGAACCAAGCCTTTACAGCGATTGGGTATAAGGATGGTTTTCAAGTAAAAATGCTCCCCGAAGACGCCGACCCCCTAGATTTGAGATATAATGTCATTCAGTGGGTGCATCGTTCTACCCGAGGATGGAGTTATGGGGCTTCTATTACCGATCCGCGAACAGGGGAAATCATCAAAGGCCATGTTAGTTTAGGAAGCTTGAGAATTCGTCAGGATTTCATGATTGCGCAGGCCTTGCTGAACCAACCTTTTGCCGAATCCGATTCAAATACAGACCCCATGCTTCAAATGGCCCTGGCGCGGATACGACAATTATCCGCTCATGAGGTTGGGCATACTCTTGGATTCACACACAATTTTGCCTCGAGCACAAACGGTCGTGCCAGTGTGATGGATTATCCACACCCGCTACTTCAAATTACTAATGGACAGTTGAATTTTAGCCAAGCCTATGATACAGGTATAGGAGAATGGGACAAGGTGAGTGTGGCCTATAGCTATGCAGATATTCCGAATGGAGTAGACGAAACTACGTATTTAAAATCTATTTTAGAGGGGGCTTTTAATAGGGGCTTACGCTTTATCACCGACAGTGATGCAAGGGCTATTGGTGGTGCGCACGGCTTGGCACATTTATGGGATAACGGGGCGAATGCCGCGGTAGAATTGGACCATTTACTCACGGTTCGTGAATGGGCCATTAACAACTTTTCTGAAAATAATATTCGAACGGGAGAACCTTACTCTGTTCTTGAAGATGTTTTTGTGCCACTTTATTTCTTGCATCGCTATCAAACGGAAGCAACCGTTAAATCGATAGGCGGGATGGATTATGATTACAAATTGAAGAATTATGCCGGAAAAACCCCGGAATATTTACCGGTCTCGCAACAAAAACAAGCCTTGGATGCGGTTCTAAAGACACTAACTGCGGAAACATTGGCGATTCCTAAGGACAAGCTCTCCTTATTTCCTCCAAGGGCTTTTGGATATTCAAGAACTCGGGAATCGTTTAAAAGTGAAACGGGGGTGGCCTTCGACGCTTTAGGGGCAACGGCAACGGCAGCTAAAATGACATTAGATCTGTTATTGCATCCGGAACGTTTAAATCGATTGGCACAGCAAAAAGCGGTGGATGGTCAAAATCTGGGAGTTTCAGAAGTGGTAAGCGCACTTTTGGAGACCACCCTAAATACCAAAGCAAAGGGAAGTTATGAAGAAGCCGTATCCCAAATGATACAAACAGAAACCCTACATGCCTTGATGAATGCTAGCTTAAATCCAAAAGTACGTGCCACAGCCAAAGGGGCACTTCTTAAAGGAATTGACGCGTTTAAAACCAGATTTGAGAAAGAGGGTTCCGATTTTGCATACACCCTTTTGAAAGAAATAGAGCAATTTGAAGACGACCCTAAGGAATTCAAAACTATGGAAGCACCAAAGATTCCCGACGGCAGTCCAATAGGCAGCTACCAATGTACCCATTTTGAATAGCTTCAAAACAATAAACGATACCACCATGAAAAAATGTATTTTAGGTTTATTACTGTTTCTTCCAACAGTCCAACAGGCGCAAAACGACGAAGCCTTTGTCGATAGTCAGGTGGCAGCTTTTACCCAAGAACTCATAGCGAAAAGCATTAACCAATATGTTGTTTATAAATCGTATTGTGTTGGTGAAACCCGAATGATAACCTTGGATGGTAAAATGTGTATTTCCAGAGGAACTTTTTTCGAATCGTACGTGATTTGGAATGAAGAAGGGACGGATAAAGTCAAAAAGTTTGATAATTGTGGATCCTTCTACACGGCAGAGCTTTTAGACACAACTTTATCCGATTTCTATAAGAAAGAATGGGCAGCATTGTTGGATGACGAAGTAAAACCCTATCATTCCGCCAAATACACAGGTAATCCTGAATTGCGAAAAACGCCGCAGCCTTGTGAAAGGGCATTCATCCTGCATTCGGAGATGAAAGAAGTTTCCAAAAAATTCAATTTATTTGCGATCAGCAATGACTCTGAAGGAGCAAATCTCAATTACCAGTTTAATAAAAACTTGAAGCTGGTAGCATTTCATGAGCTTTTGGAGAAGATGACTAGTGCCAATAATTTTGTTCGAGAATAAACTATGAAGATTAGAATCGACCTACGAAGTGATACGGTAACTAAACCTACCCCTGGGATGTTGGAGGCTATGATGCGGTCGGAAGTAGGGGATGATGTCTACAAGGAAGATCCAAGTGCCAACGCTTTGGAAGCAAGGGTTGCTGAACTCTTTGGGGCTGAAGAAGCCTTATTTTTTCCAACAGGAACCATGGCCAACCAAGCGGCCATTAAATTACATACCCAACCTTCAGAACAATTGATTTGCCATGAGTGGGCCCACGTGTACAACTACGAAGGAGGGGGAGCCTCTTTCAACAGTGGGGTATCCTGTAAACTCTTGCCGGGCGACATGGGGCTACTATCGGCCGATGCCGTTGAAGCGGCCATCAATCCTCCCGATTTTTATCACAGTCCATTAACTACTTTGGTATGCGTTGAGAATACCACCAACAAAGGAGGTGGTGCCTGCTATGATTTTTCCGAATTGGTGAAAATCAAGGAGGTTTGTGACAGACATGGCTTACGCTACCACATGGATGGCGCCCGACTTTGGAATGCCTTGGTGGAGACCGGGGAAAACCCAAAGGAGTACGGAAAACTGTTCGACACCATTTCACTTTGCTTGAGTAAAGGCTTGGGAACTCCTCTTGGGACTGTGCTCATCGGCACCAAAGCCTCCATGAAAAATGCCATGCGGGTTCGGAAAGTTTTGGGAGGTGGAATGCGACAGATTGGATACATGGCGGCAGCCGGGCTCTATGCCTTGGACCATCATTGGGACCGGTTGAAAGAGGATCATCTTCGAGCGAAAGAATTGGCCGAATGCCTGAAGGGATGTGACTATGTAAAAGAAGTGGCGCCCACCCAGACAAACATCGTTATTTTCTATCTAAAGGAATCCATCTCAGAATCTCAGCTAATGCAAGCATTACAGAAAGAAGGTATTTTTATCAGCAGTATGGGACAAGGAAAACTGCGAATAGTGACACATTTAGATTACACGGCTTCCATGCATCGGGAAGTCCTTGATATTTTACCAAACCTGAAGCCATAAAAAAAAGTCCCCATTAGGGGACTTTTCTATTAATGAGCTTTACGTTATTAAGCTTCAATTTCTTTAGTTCCGGCACCGGGAGCGTTTTTCTTAACAGATGCGATTCCGTTTTTCATACCGCTTTCCGATTTGTACATTTGGCTACTGCCGATAATTTGTCCGTTGGTAGATTTCAAGTTGAAATAGAAAGCACCATTTTTGGCCGTTTTTACTTCCCAACACTTTTCATCACCGCAGTTTTTCTGAACAGATTCAATTCCGTTTTTGGCTGAGGCTTTAGAAGCATACATCTGACTAGTGAGGATAACTTGTCCGTTGCTTGCTTTTAGTACGAAGTGATACTTTTCACCGCTTTGTTTTAATTCAAACATAATACTGATTTTAATTAAGAATTAGACGTCGTGTATTCGTGTATAAATATCGGAAAATAAAACTTTTATAGAAAGCACTTTCCTATTTTATTATCGCCTCCCATTCTTTTTGCTATTTGAACATGTCCAAACCGGGAATGTTCGGCATGCCTTCTTTAGCCACTGCAGCAATTTCTGCCTCGTGTACTTTGGTGGCTTTTTCAATTGCCCGATTCAAGGTAAGGATCAAATAATCTTCCAATTGCTCCTTATCCTCCAAGAGAGCATCGTCAATTTCCAATGTTTTCAATTCACGATTGGCGGTCAACGTAACCCTTAGCAATCCGTCACTACTTTTTTCATCCACATACACCGAATCCAGTCGTTTTTTGGTGGCTTCCACCTTTTCTTGGGTCTCTTTTAATTTCCCCATCATACCCATAAAATCTCCTAACATAGCATTCGTTTTTATCGATTTCGCACAAAATTACTATTTTGGCCGGGCTAACGAAAAATATGATATGAAAATAGTTCGACTTTTATTGGTAGTAAACATTATTTTTGCGACCGCTTGTAAGAATTCAGAAACTTCAGATACGGCTATGAAAATACAACCCCCTAGCGCTGAGAAAAAGGAAAAGTTGCTTGAAAAGCATGGTGACATCCGAATCGACCAATATTATTGGCTGAATGAACGTGAGAATGAGGAGGTAATCGATTATCTGGAAAGAGAAAACGACTATTACGCCAAAATGACGGCACATACCAATGAATTGAAGGAATCCTTGTTTCAGGAAATGAAATCCCGAATTAAGGAAGATGACGAATCGGTGCCTTATTTCTATAACGGTTATTACTATATCACGCGGTACGAAACAGGAAAAGACTATCCCATTTACTCGAGAAAGAAAGGTAGCCTGGAAGCCGAGGAGGAGATTTTGTTCAACGTGAATGAAATGGCGGAAGGCTATGCCTATTACAGCCTTCGAGGCCTGAACGTGAGCCCGAATAATAAATTGGTAGCTTTTGGGGTGGATACCCTATCTCGAAGAAAATACACCCTTTTCGTGAAAAACCTAGAGACGGGGGAGATATTGAAGGATGAAATCAAAAACACTACGGGTGGATCTACCTGGGCGAATGATAATGAAACGCTATTCTATACTCGTAAAGATGATCAGACCTTACGAGCCGATAGAATCTATAAGCATAAATTGGGGGCCGATGAAAAGACCGATGAACTTGTCTTTCACGAAACAGATGAAACCTTCGGAACCTATGTCTACAAGACAAAATCGGAAGAGTATATTGTAATCGGTAGCTATAGCACCCTAACTTCTGAATTTCAGATTCTGAAGGCGGATACTCCCAATGGGAAATTTGAAGTTTTTCAGCCAAGAACGCGTGGGCTGGAATACGACATCTACCATTACGGGGACCATTTCTACATTGTTACCAATAAGGATGAAGCCACCAACTTCAAACTGATGAAAACCCCAGAAAACAAGACAGCCGTTGAGAACTGGGAGGAAGTAATTCCGCATAGAAAGGACGTGCTACTGGAAGAGGTGGATATTTTCAAAGAGTATTTGGTGGTTTCCGAACGTAACCAAGGATTGAATCAAATTCGAGTGATGCGCTGGGATGGAAGTGAGGATTATTACATTCCGTTCAACAGTGAAACCTATATGGCAAGAACTTCTCAAAATATCGAGTTCGATACGCCTGTTTTGCGGTACGCTTACAACTCCATGACTACGCCTGCTTCCATCATCGATTTCAATATGGAAACCCGTGAAAAGACAGTAAAGAAAGAGACGGAAGTACTAGGAGGTAAATTTGATAAAAGCAATTACGAATCCAAAAGGGTATGGGCCACCGCTGAAGATGGTACAAAAGTGCCAATTTCCATGGTATATCGTAAAGGAATAAAACTGGATGGTTCCAATCCAACCTTGCTTTATGGATATGGGTCGTACGGTGCTACCATCGATCCAGCCTTTAGTACAACCCGACTCACATTGTTGGATAGAGGTTTTATCTTCGCCATTGCCCACATTCGTGGTAGTCAGTACTTGGGAAGAGAATGGTATGAAGACGGTAAGTTGCTCCATAAGAAAAACACTTTTACCGACTTTATCGCCGCTTCCAAATACCTCATCGATGAGAAGTACACTTCTCCAAAACACTTGTACGCTGCCGGAGGATCGGCAGGAGGGCTGTTGATGGGTGCTGTAGTGAATATGGCTCCCGAGCTCTACAATGGTGTTTTGGCAGCCGTACCTTTCGTAGATGTGGTAACGACTATGTTGGATGATAGCATTCCGCTTACCACGGGTGAATACGATGAATGGGGTAATCCCAACGATGAAGAATATTACTGGTATATTAAATCCTATTCCCCATACGACAATGTAGAAGCGAAAGCCTATCCAAATATGTTTGTCACCACTGGTCTTCATGATTCTCAAGTACAGTATTGGGAACCCGCCAAATGGGTAGCCAAACTCAGGGACATGAAAACGGATAATCATCTGTTATTGATGCATACCAATATGGATGCTGGTCATGGTGGGGCCTCGGGAAGATTCGAAGCTTTGCGTGAAGTTGCGATGGATTATGCCTTTATTCTTGACT
>CAZOSF010000040.1:19233-22447 GCA_964582415.1 uncultured Alteromonas sp. | reverse complement strand
CTCATGATGAATGCCACCGCTTGGAATGGCGCTATCCTGCAATCCTTATCCCATGGATTCATGACGGCCCTCTTCTTTGCGCTAATAGGAATGATTTACGAACGTACCCATACGCGCGATATTACCAAATTGGGAGGGTTGCTGAAAGTGATACCGTTTATCTCGGTGATTTATGTCATTGCCGGGTTGGCGTCTCTTGGACTTCCGGGATTCAGTGGATTTGTGGCGGAAATGAACATATTCGTAGGGGCTTTTGAAAATGATGGACCCCTCTATAGAATCGCTACCATTGTATCGGTTTCGGCCATTGTAGTTACCGCTGTGTATATCTTGCGCGTGGTCGCCACTATGCTTTTGGGCCCTATCAAAGATAACTCCTACCTCAAATTGGAACGGGTCACTTGGTATGAAAAAACGGGAATATTCCTATTGTTGCTACCCATCATTGCTATTGGGGTGGCTCCCTTGTGGCTGAGTAATTTGATATTGGAAAGTTTGCAACCCTTTTTACACGGATTGCTTTAACCTAAAAAGGATATGAAATGAGTATAACAGACTTTTTAGCGATGAGACATGAAGGGTTCCTTTTAGGAATCATTCTTCTGCTGCTGATTTTCGAGCTAGTGCTTCCCAAAAATAAAAAGGAAAGTGTGGTTCATTTAGCCATCTTGTTGTTTGCCATTCATACCTTGGTGGGGTTCTTCCCTATGGTAGAATCTGTACTTTTTGGAGGAATGTTCCGAACCACAGAGCTGATTCAGTTTTTGAAGAACATCCTTAATATTGGTGTTTTCATCGTACTGCTGCAATCGGCACATTGGATTCAGAAAAATCTATTTCCATTGGGACGCGGGGTGGAATTTATGGCGCTATTGTTTGCTTCCTTGTTAGGAATTTATTTCTTGCTATCGGCAGGAGATTTCTTGATGTTTTATATCGGATTGGAACTTTCCACCCTTCCTATTGCAGCCCTAGCCGCTTATGAGGTTTCAAAAAGGCAATCCAGTGAGGCGGGGATAAAAATGATTTTATCGGCTGCTTTGGCATCCGGTCTACTGCTTTTTGGCATCTCATTGATGTACGCCGGATCGGGAAGTATCTTCTTTGATAGGATGGCTGAAAATATGACGGCTTCCAATTTGATGCTCCTCGGTTTTGTTTTGTTTTTTGCAGGTCTTGCCTTCAAGATTTCGTTAGTGCCCTTCCATTTCTGGACCGCCGATGTGTATGAAGGTGCCCCAATAGGAGTTGCTTCTTATTTGTCGGTTGTGTCCAAAGGGGCTGCTGTTTTCATTCTGATGATCCTACTGTTCACCGTGATGAAGCCGCTCATGGACCTTTGGGAGAAAATGCTTTACGTATTGGCAATAGCCACTATGTTTATTGGAAACCTGTTTGCATTACGTCAGCAAAATATGAAACGTTTTTTGGCCTTTTCCTCTATAGCACAAGCAGGTTTCATTCTCTTAGGGTTGATGACGGGCAGTCATTTAGGCACCACCACCGTTATCTATTTCGTCCTGATCTATATCTTCTCCAACTTAGCGGCATTTGGTGTGGTTCAAGCCATATCATCCAATACAGGCAAGGAATTGATTTCCGATTACGATGGAATGTATCGCAGCAATCCCAATTTGAGTTTGGTGATGATGTTAGCCCTATTCTCTTTGGCGGGAATCCCTCCAGTGGCGGGATTCTTTGGTAAATTCTTCCTATTCACAGCCGCGGCGAGTGAAGGATATTATTGGCTGGTATTCATTGCTGTGGTAAATGTCACCATATCACTCTATTACTACCTTTTGGTGGTTCGTGCCATGTTTTTAAGAAAAAGTGACCACCCTATTCCGTTTTTCAAAAATGACATCTATATGCGAATCGGATTGCTAATTACGGTATTGGGTATTTTGATATTAGGTATTTACAGTCCGCTATATGACTTTATTGATCAGTTAAGTACGCATCTAAATTAATGGTTATGTCTTTAGAAGGGAAACATTCATTCGGATCGATAGGTGAAACAAGGGTTACTTTTGTTGAGAAGGGAATCACGAAAGACCGATGTGATTTCTTAGAACGACTCTTAAAACACAATGGTTTTGAAACAATTGTAGAAGAGGAGAACCGAAAAACAGAAGATGATCCTCAATTATATACCTTAGGAGTCACCGATATGGTTTTCAATCCCACTATTTGGGTATACCAACGGCGCTTGAAAACTTTCGATGGCCGTAGGGTGACACCGGATTATTGGGAACAAAAAACCGAAGATGCCGATCCACATTATTGGAACAATGGCGAAAAGGAAAAATGATATAACAAGATTTTCATGAGCTTGTGTCAAAAGGGTCCTGGTTACTTTGTAATAGAAGTTAGTCAGGACTCTTTATTTTGGGACATTTAAAATTGAAATTTTCATTTCGGAATTAAACCAATCCGGTAAATCCTAAAAAGGCTAAGGATAAGATGCCTGCCACCAAAAGATTAATGGGGACGCCTTTCATTCCTTCCGGAATATCGGCCAGTTCCAATTGTTCTCTGATACTGGCAAAAAGAATGAGTGCCAAGGCAAAACCAAGGGAATTGGCAATGGCAAAAAAGACAGCTTTTAGTAAACTGGCATTTTCAAGACCTAAGGCCAAAATCGCTACTCCCAGCACGGCACAGTTGGTGGTAATCAAAGGTAAAAAGACACCAAGGGCTTGATACAAAGCCGGACTCGCTTTTTTCAGGATGATTTCTACCATTTGTACCAAAGAGGCAATGACCAAAATAAAGGTAATGGTTCGAAGATATTCTAATCCAATAGGAGCTAAAACAAATTGATAAACGAGGTAGGTTACTAAAGTAGCAATCGTCATCACAAATAAAACGGCGCCGGACATTCCGATGGAGGTGGAAACTTTATTGGAAACGCCCAGAAACGGACAAATTCCCAAGAATTGTGAGAGGACAATATTGTTTACAAAAACGGCAGCTATTAGGATGAGTATATATTCCATAACTAGTTGGTTTTGGTAATTCTGTTAAATACCGCACTTAAATACGCCAAGGCGATAAAAGCTCCTGGTGGAAGGATGAACAATATTAAGGTACTGGTATCTTCACTAACCAGTTTAAAGTTGAATAAACTTCCATTTCCCAAGATTTCACGGGTGAGTCCCAAGGTAGTAAGGGCAATGGTAAAACCGATACCCATTCCAATGGCATCAATGGC
>CAZOSF010000040.1:12926-19133 GCA_964582415.1 uncultured Alteromonas sp. | reverse complement strand
AGAAAGTTTTGTTTCTGACTAAGCGTTGTGGCCATTTTAATTCGTTTTATCGTTTTTGTAGTTCATAAAAGCCTTGTAGGCATTCTGAACCGCCTCATTAAACGCCCGACTGGTAATCGTTGCTCCCGTAAGGGCATCCACATCACCCTGATCTTTTTTCACCTTAAGTGAAAATGATTCGGGGTTTTGTCCTCGGAATTGCCGGATGAATTTATCCTCCTTCACCTTGGTTCCCAAACCGGGGGTTTCGTTCTGTTCCAATACTTCGATATTTTGAATATTCCCGGTCAAATCGAAACCGACCATTACCTTAACCAAACCATTGAATCCTTTATTTGAAGCACCCACTACGGCGACACCCGAGGGGGTTTTCCCTTGTTTTCCCGGATAGACTTCCGAGCTATCTTCAATTCCTTCAATTTTTAAAAGTGCCAATTCTTCAACAGGATTGTTGGTGAATTCCGGTAGCACGTTTTTTAATGCGTTGATTTTTCGTTCCAATCGTGCTTGAGCTTTTGGCCCTTTGGTGATATCATTGACAAGACCAAGGGAGACGCCGGCAATCACCGTAATGATGATAAGGGTGGTTGTCATGCTATAAAATGTGGACGCTCGTTTTCCCATCACTTCACGATTTTTGCTTTGATTTTACTTCCAAAGCGCCTTGGTTTAAAGTATACGTTGATAAGGGGCACAAAGGCATTCATAATCAAAATGGCAAAAGAGATGCCTTCAGGATAGGCCCCGAACAGCCGGATCACCACCGTGATGACAGCAATACCAAGGGCGAAAACCACCATCCCTTTTTTTGTCATGGGGCTTGTTACCAAATCGGTGGCCATATAGAAGGCACCCAAAATGGCACCTCCGGAAAGAAGATGGATGATAGGGTTGGCATACTGTTCGGGATCGATCATCCAAAAGATGCCGGTGAAAAGTGCCATGGAAACCAAAATGGTTATGGGGATGTGCCAGGTTATTACTTTACGCGCCAAAAGAAAGAGACCACCGACAATCAAAGCCAATGCCGACATTTCTCCAGCGGAACCACTGGTGGTGCCAATCAGCAACTGTGTGGTCGTTGGTAATTCATTGGCCATAGAAGAAAGTGTTTCTCCGTACATCAGCCCTTCTTTTATGATGCCCAAGGTGGTTTCTCCGGTAATTGCGTCAACCAGACTAAAGTTGTTTTCAAAAGGTGTGGGCCAAGCCGACATCTGAGCAGGGAAGGAGATAAAGAGAAATACCCTTCCTACAAGGGCTGGATTAAAAATGTTATGTCCCAATCCGCCAAAAGACAACTTCGCAATGCCTATCGCCACTAGACTTCCCAAAACCACCATCCATAAGGGCAAAGTGGCCGGTAGGTTGAAGGCAAGCAGGATTCCGGTGAGCAAGGCAGAACCATCCCCAACGGTGGTTTCGGTTTTCAGAAGGAATTTCTGAATTAGATATTCAAATAGGATACAGGATATTACAGCAACGGAAGTGAGCAGCAATGCGTTGATGCCAAAGAGATACAATGATACCAAAAAGGCTGGCATTAGGGCGATGATAACATCGAACATTACCCTTTTGGAAGTTCTCTCGGAATGAACATGCGGTGATGCCGATACTATGATATGCCCTTCAGCCATTTTTAATTGGATGCTGTTTTTAGTTTTTTGACGATGCTTTTTCCAAATCGGATATAATCGAGCAGGGGACGGTGCGACGGACAAACATAACTGCACGAACCACATTCGATGCAGGTCATGATATCCTCTTCCCGCGCCCTTTCGTAGAACCCTTTTTCGGATAGGTTCATGAGCAAATGCGGCTCCAGACCCATTGGGCATACAAAGACACAATTGCTACAACGGATACAATTTTGAGGTTCCAGTCTGCTTGCTTCTTCTTCGGGAATAACCAGTATGCCGGAAGTACCTTTAGTAACAGGAACATCCAAATTTTTTAGGGCTTTTCCCATCATCGGTCCACCGTTGAGGATTTTTCGGGTATCTTCAGGGACACCTCCCACTTCTTCCAATAGATCTTTGATAGGCGTTCCAATTTTCACCCAAAAATTGGAAGGTTGTTCCAGCTTTTTCCCGGTGACCGTAACCACGCGTTCGGTGAGTGGTTGATTGTGTTGAACGGCTTGATAAATGGCATAAATGGTTCCCACATTATGTACAATCACTCCAACATCGATGGGCAACCCCCCTTTTGGCACTTCTCGATTTAAGATGGCTTTGATGAGCTGTTTTTCACTTCCTTGGGGATACTTTACCTGTAGGGCAGCGACTTGAATTCTGTCGTCCACCTGGGAGGCCTTTTTAAGCACTTCAATCGCATCCCTTTTATTGTTTTCGATCCCGATGACTACCTTTTTAATATGAAGGGCGCGCATCAGGATTTGTATTCCCACAATTATCTCATCCGCTTTTTCCAACATCAACCGATGGTCGGCGGTGAGATACGGTTCACATTCCACTCCATTGATTAGTAGGTAGTCTACTCGATGATCGTTTTTTAAATCTAATTTGACATGAGACGGAAATGTGGCACCACCCAAACCAACAATTCCCGAATCGGTAATATGTTGGAGAATGTCTTCCTGCGCCATATGAATTTCACGCTTCAAAGGGAATTCGGGCACATTGGAATTCGATTCGTCTTTTGGATCGGTACGAATAACAATACATTGCTTTTTATAGCCACTGCTATCCACGATCATATCGATTTTAGTCACAGTACCGGCAACAGGGGAGTGGATATTGGAGGAAACATACCCCCCAGATTTGGCAATTACTTGTCCTATTTGAACTTTGTCCTTTCTGTCTACGATAACCTCAGAGGGAATTCCTATATGCTGAGCGATGGGCACATACACCGTGTTAGGTATCGACGCCCTTTTAATAGGTTTTGTTGCCGTTAACTTATTTTCGGCAGGATGAATTCCTCCTTTTGGAAATGTCTTAAGCATCGTTACCGGTTTTTACATTGGCAGTTACTGTAGCTTCTTTTACAGCGGCCACAGTTTCTTGTTCAATAGGGGTTTTCTCCTGCACTTTTACCTTTTTGGGAGGGAAGTTCGTTTCAATGATGGAATGTGTTGGGCATACTTCCACGCATTTTCTGCATAACGTACAAACCTCTGGATCGATGTAAGCTAGAGAGCCATTCATTGTAATGGCACCTTTCGGACAAACATCTTCACACTTTGAACAGCCAATACAGGCAACGTCACAGGCTTTTTTCGCAATACCTCCCTTGTCTTCATTCAAACAACCCACATATATTTTGAGGTCTCGTTTATTTTTTGGGCGTAATTCAATAATATTTCTTGGACACGCGGTGACACAGGCACCACATGAAGTACATTTATCGGTGATAACTACGGGCAACCCAGTAGCCTCATCCATATACATGGCATCGAAAGTACAGGCGGTTACACAATCGCCGTCCCCCAAACAACCATACTGGCAATCGGTTTCACCTCCATACACCAATGCAGAAATAGCACAGGATCTTGGCCCTTGATATTCAGTGGTTTTTGGACGGACCTCACAACTTCCCTGGCAACGTACCACCGCCACTTTTGGATCCTGTTTGGCCACTTCCTTACCTAAAATTTCTGCAACCTGTTTCATTACCTCATTTCCTCCTACGGGACAGAAGAGATCGGAAATATCTTCAGAATACACTAGTTTTTCGGCAAATGCCCGACAACCGGGAGAGCCACAACCGCCGCAGTTGGCAGCTGGGAGTACCTCTTCCACTTCTTCGATTTTTGGATCCTCATAGACATAGAACTTTTTTGATATCAGAAAAAGCAATACGGCAGCGATACCCCCAACGGAGGTTAGTAAAATGGATCCATATAAAATCGATAAGGTCATTTCATGTCATTTTTTGAATCGATACCTGCAATTTTCTTTTGAAAAAAGTATTCAGTTGATGGAGCATCACATAGTAGGGAACGAGAATAGCAAGTGCCAACAACCCCGACTGCCATTCAGCAAGAAAAACAGCGGTGGACGCCAATACCGTTACCAGCAGTAAAAAAGGGACGAAATAGGCCCAAAATACGGCATTCATACCTACTTTCTTTTTCAAAACCACCTGTACCAATTCATTCACCTTAAACGAATCGGAAGGATTGATGATTTCAATCTCTCGGGTGGGATTTTCTGAAACACCACAAGCCGATTTGGCATTACAGGAAGCACAATGCACATTTTGGTTGAGGGTTACAAAAACAGAGGTACCTCTTATTTTTGATACACTCCCCATGTGGGTGAAAGTGGTTTCGTTTCCTAGATGAACAGCCATTGATCTTTTGGTAAATGGGTTGATTCAGAGGAACTAATGTACTGTAATGAAATGGGCCGCTAAATGAGAGAAATCAGTTTCTAGTTATTGGAAAAAACTATAGGTTATTTTTTTCCACTACATCACTTGTATAAGAGTATTTAGTGACGATGGAATAAAGGATGTATTATGAAACCAGAGTTTGGTAATCTTCCAAGCGTTGAGGTCCCTCCAAAAGCACCCGAATCACTTTTAGGACACCGTCATCGGAGGTTTCGATATGCCATTTAATGAGTGAAATAGCTCCGTCAACGATTTCCAACCCAGTGATACTTCGTGGGTGAACACAACTTCCATCGTTGAAATAAGGAATTTCTCCAGGCTCTGGAAATCGGGGCCTGTGTGTATGTCCTGTAATGGTGAATTGATGGTTACTATTTACGATCCATTTTTTGGTGCGTCGCTCTACTTTAATGAGTTCGCGGTAATTTTTCGCCGGACTTGTTGGGTCCCCAATTCCGAATACTTGTAACTGTCGCCATAGCGCCCTAACCATAAAACGGTTCCATTTCCAACCCACGTAATTCATAAAATCGGCTTGATGTCCATGGGTTAAGAAAAGTTCTTGCCCCGTTTCCTCATGTTCCAATATCAATCCTTCAGAAAATTCAATGCCTGGGAAAAGCGGTTTGTCTTCCCCACTTATTTTATCGAAATACGTAAACAAGTGCTTTTCCACATACCGCTTGTTTTTATAGACCATATCGTGATTTCCAACCAAACGGTACAAACGTTTCTCTTGATAAAACCGTTGAAGCAAAAAATATACATTATGGTGAACTTCAAAGATGGAACGGAAGTCGATGTTTTCCCAAAGTTCATCGCCATCGCCCAATTCGCAATAGGTAAATCCTTGGTCGAAATAGGTCTTTAATGCATGAAAATAGATGTTGCGATTGTTTGCAAAATCATCCGCAAAGCTATTGTCTCCGCGATGGCAATCGCTAAAAATGATGAATTTCGATTGGTTGTTGAAGGGAATTCTTCGAGCGGTATCATAAGCTCGGGTCAATCGTTTTTGGGAAGACATATGCGATGCTTTCGCTAAAGATACAATTAATAGGAAATAAAAAAGGCCTCGATTGAGGCCCTTAAAGATTATTTGAAAGCATTCAGTCCGGTCACATCCAAACCAGTTATTAGCAAATGGATGTCGTGGGTGCCTTCATATGTAATCACACTTTCCAAGTTCATCATATGACGCATGATTGGATATTCACCGGTGATTCCCATACCGCCCAACATTTGTCGTGCCTCACGGGCAATGTTGATGGCCATGTCCACATTATTTCTTTTAGCCATGGAAATTTGTGCAGAGGTGGCTCGGTCTTCGTTTTTCAATTGTCCCAAACGGAAAGTGAGGAGCTGGGCTTTTGTAATTTCGGTAATCATCTCGGCCAGTTTTTTCTGTTGCAATTGAAAGCCTCCAATAGGGCGATCGAATTGCACGCGTTCTTTGGAGTAGCGTAAAGCCGTATCATAGCAATCCATGGCAGCGCCAATGGCTCCCCAGGCAATACCATAACGGGCAGAGTCCAAGCAACCTAGGGGTGCTCCAAGACCGGATTTATTGGGCAATAGATTTTCTTTAGGGACCTTCACATCTGTAAAAATCAATTCACCGGTCGCTGAAGCACGTAAGGACCATTTATTGTGGGTTTCTGGGGTAGAAAAACCTTCCATACCGCGTTCTACGATAAGGCCGTGAATGCGACCTTCCTCATTTTTCGCCCAAACTACCGCGATATCACAGAAAGGCGCGTTGGAAATCCACATCTTGGCCCCATTTAAGAGGTAATGATCTCCTTTGTCTTTGAAATTCGTTACCATTCCTCCGGGGTTACTGCCGAA
>CAZOSF010000040.1:0-12826 GCA_964582415.1 uncultured Alteromonas sp. | reverse complement strand
TCTTCGCTAAGTAATTCGTCCAGTTGATAATAATCTGGTGCTTCGAATAAATCGGGTTTCATGTGGTCGTAGTTTTAAAGTAAAATCGAAAACGATTTAGGGTTACAAAGGTAGAAATCCACGGGTTATTCCCCTACATTTTCAAGTAAAAATCCTTGACCAAACAACGGTATTCTTCGGTATACACATGACGTTCCGTTTCGATAACCATTGATTCGCTTTTTGGGGTGGCTTTGTAAAAGGAAAATTCCATGAGTACCCTTTTCACGGGACTCGTTGGTGTACCTTGAACATGGCATATTCTTTTAGGGTGTAATCCATGGGATTCGGCAAGTTGGCTAAAGGTAGGTTCTTCCTTATAGGGAAGGATAACCGCCAAGGTGCCTTGGTCATTTAATAGGTGGGTGGCTCCAATAATTAGATGTTCGAAAGGGAGCGCATCGGAAAATCTTGCCTGGTTGCGGGCAGCTCCATGGGCATTGGGTGTTTCGGTAAAAAAGGGCGGATTCGAAATGATGAGGTCGTAGGATTCATCGATCTCCGAAACGAATTCCTGAAAGGAGGCATGGTAACAAAATAGGCGGTCGCCCCAGGGAGAGGCCTCAAAATTTTCAATGCATTGTTCGTAGGCTTCCTCGTCGATTTCCAAGGCATCGATAAGTTCGGCGCAAGAACGTTGAGCTAGCATCAAGGCGAGGATACCCGTTCCAGCTCCCACATCCAAAATACTTTCAGGTTGGTTGGAAAGGTTTACCCACGCGCCCAACAATACGCCGTCGGTTCCCACTTTCATGGCACAGCGGTCCTGTTGGAGTTCAAATTGCTTGAATTTGAAAGGGCTATTCATGTCAATATCCAGCGCGTTTAATTTTTTTCCATCGCTCGGGGTCGGCAGCAGGCCAATACGTTTCGTAAAATCCTTTTTTATGAGAGGTTCCGTAAAGGTTTTCAATCATACTTCCAAAGTAATCAAGCAACATCTCCCGGTAGAGAGAGCCTTCCTGTAATAAGTCATTTCCTTCTTGGTCAAAAACCAAGATAGAATTGAAGGTCAAATCCCTTGACTCTATGCCAGAGGCTGCAACGTAAAACAAACGATCGATTTCTGGAAAAAGCTGAATACTATGCCAGATTAATGTTTTGGAAGGGGATTCACTTTCCAGCATGATATCCCATTTCCCAAAGCGGTCGAACAATGCTTTTCTTAGATACAAAGCACTGTTGGTACAATAATATCGGGCTTCGTTGAAATAAATACTGTCGGTTCCTTGAAGGAAAAGAGTTGGCTCAATGCTCTTTGCCTCAAAATGATATTCACGATAGTCTTGGCACCCTTGACTCATCGCAATAAAAGGAAAGAAATTACACAAAAACAACACCCAATGTTTCATAATTCGCTGTTGAAAAAGCGATTAAAGATACAAATCTATCAATCCTTCCGGAGCGATGATATTAATGTTTTTTGCCTTGCGATCTACGTTTTGGATGATATCGTCGTTGATAGGGATAAGGACTTCAGATCCTTCGTGATCGATCACAAATAGGTGTTGGGCCGTGGTGTCGTTCACGGAAGTAATGATTCCCACAAATCCGAAATGGGCATCTGTTATGGTGAAGCCAATGATTTCGTGATAGTAGAATTTATTGCCACTCAGTTCTGGTAAGAGGTTAAGGGGTAGGTAGAGTTCACACCCCATCAAGGCGTCGGCATCGGCTTCTGTGGTTACTTCCTCAAATTTGATGCGAAGGAGTTCCGACTTATGAAGACTGATCTCTTCAATAAAAAATGGAATCAGACTTTTGTGTTTTTCCACAAAAACTGATTCCATCTGTGTAAATAGTTCGGGTTCGTCTGTGTCTAGTTTGACAAGGAGTTCTCCCTTAAAACTGAATTTCTTTACGATTTTGCCAACGAAGAAGCACTCTTCTTTTTGCATTGTCGTCTTACTCTTCTTCTTTGGCAGCCTCAGGAGTTACTTTCTCCACAGCTTCTTCAACGGCTTCTGCCACATCCGCTACTGTTTCTTCAACAGCCTCGGCAACGTTTTCCACTACTTCTTCAGCAGCTTCTACCACTTCTTCCACTACTTCCTCAACAGGTTGAGCAGCAGCGATACGAGCATCGTTTACAGCTTTTTCCGCTTCAAGAGCATCTTTTTTGGCTTTGGCTTCGGCTTGGGCCAAGTTCGATTTCTTAGAATCGATGGCTTTTCCTTTTTCAGCCAACCAAGCGTTCAATTTCTCTTCCGCTTGTTCTTCGGTCAAGGCTCCTTTGCGAACCCCTTCCAAAAGGTGTTTTTTCAACAACACCCCTTTGTACGACAAAATAGCACGGGCAGTATCGGTAGGCTGCGCTCCTTTTTGAAGCCAAGCTACTGAACTATCCATGTTGATGTCGATGGTGGCAGGGTTGGTGTTGGGATTGTAGATTCCCAATTTTTCCAGGAATCGACCGTCTCTTTTTGCACGGGTGTCGGCAGCTACGATCCAGAAGAATGGCTTCCCTTTTTTCCCGTGTCTTTGCAATCTGATTTTTACAGGCATAGTAATTAATTTTTGGGGTACGCGACCCCGGTTATAATTTTGAGTGCGCAAAGATACTATATTTTCCCTTCAGAATCACATAGATAAAAAGTTTATTTTATATTTGTTGAAATCAATAGACCCAAATCTATTATGAAAAAAACTGTATTCCTACTGCTTCTTGCTATCATTTCCCTAGCGAGCTGCGAAAACATTGAAGACAACACCCCCGCTTTACAAGGTGAGGTAGATAGCTCATTTTTTAAAGCGAGTATCGCTCTCTTTACTACCGATGGTAGTGGAGGATACGTAATTCAAGGGTCCGATGCCCGTAAAACCATTTCCTTGGGACTCTCGGCCAATGGCGTAGGGACGTATATCTTGGGAGGGGGTAGCTCAAACTATGGAACGTATGAAGATGTGAACGGTAATATCTACTCCACCAATCCTTTAGGGAATGGAGAGGTGCACATAAATAGTGTCAATCCAGATGGTTCTTTAACGGGAACCTTTGCCTTTATGGCAGTGCGACCAGGAATCGATTCGGTGTATGTGAGTCGAGGGTTGTTCGCCGAAGTACCTCCAGGAGTAAATAATGATGACGATGGAGGCTCCAACAATACGAACGATGGAACCATCGGCGCCGAAGTGAATGGAAATCCATTTACTCCGTTAACGGTGTCTGCTACCGACACGGGAAATTCCATTATTATCCTGGGATCTACTTCTTCCAGTTCTATTGTGCTTCAATTCCCGGGAGATGTCACTGCCGGAACGTATAATTTGCCTTCTGGTGGATTTCAGGCGACGTACACAGAATCCGGTTCTTCCAATCAGGCCTCCAGTGGATCCATCACCGTAGATGTTCATAATCCGGGAGCGGGTATCCTAAGCGGGTCATTTAGTTTTCAAGCTGGTTCCAATTCAGTAACCGCAGGTTATTTTGATGTAACCTATTAACAGAAACTATTTTAAACAACAAAAAAACCGGGCCAGTGCCCGGTTTTTTTGTTGTGGAAAAATGGAATCGATTGTGAACAACTTTCTGTGGGAAGACCTACTCATTTTTATAATTTTAAACATTCGATTTTTCACCCCCGAAACCAAGTAGATGTATTTAGTATTCGACACCGAGACTACGGGCTTACCGAAGCGTTACAATGCCCCCATTAGCGACACCGACAACTGGCCTAGATGTGTGCAGATTGCTTGGCAGTTGCACGATGCGATGGGGAATGTATTGGAACACGGCGATTACTTGGTGCAGCCCGATGGTTTTGATATTCCGTACGACAGTGAACGAATTCACGGTATTTCTACCCAGCTAGCCAAGGAGGAAGGGAAGCCACTATCAGAAGTTGCCGAACTTTTTATGGAAGTGATAGGAAAGGCGAAATTTTTGGTGGGACAAAACCTGGATTTCGACCTCAATATTATGGGGTGTGAGTTTTATCGATTGGGAATCGATAATCCCATGGAATCGTTACCTGTTCTAGACACTTGTACCGAGGTAACGGCTCAACTTTGTCAGATTCCAGGGGGAAGGGGAGGCAAGTTCAAATTGCCCACACTGACCGAACTTCACGAGTTCTTATTCGATGAGCCCTTCGTGGAAGCCCACAATGCAACGGCCGACGTGGAAGCGACGTCTCGATGCTTCCTTGAATTGGTGCGGCGACAAATTTTTACTGCGGAAGAACTGGATGTGTCTCCAGATTATTTCGACGTTTTTGCCAAAGAGAACCCTGAACCCATCCAACTACTGGGCCTTGAGCATATCAACCTGCACAAGGCTTCAGAAAAATTGCGGGCGGCAGCTCAACCGAAAGCAAGTACCAAGGATCTCAGCAAGGAAGAAATTGCCGATAACCTAGCCACCTTAGAAGAAGCTCCTTTTGCACATTTACACAACCATTCCCAGTTTTCGATTTTACAATCCACTTCCTCAACCCGAGACCTCGTAAATGCAGCCGCCAAATATGGTATGCCTGCCGTAGCGATTACCGATACTGGTAATATGATGGGAGCCTTCCACTTTTTGCAGGCGGTGAATGCATACAATGCTGGGTTACCCGAAGAAGAGTCCCACAAGAAAATGAAAGCCATTATTGGATGTGAGTTTTTCGTTTGTGAAAATCATACTGATAAAACCCACAAGGACAACGGTTACCAGGTAGTAATGATTGCCAAGAACAAGAATGGGTATCATAACCTTGCCAAAATGGCTTCTATCGCCTACACGGACGGATTCTATTATGTGCCACGGATCGATAAAAAGGTTATCGAAACCTACAGGAGTGATATCATTGTACTTACGGGGAATCTCTATGGAGAAGTGCCCTCCAAGATTTTAAATATTGGTGAATCCCAAGCAGAGGAAGCCCTCTTGTGGTGGAAGGAAACTTTTGGGGAAGACCTCTACATAGAAATTATGCGGCACGGACAGGAAGATGAACGCAGGGTGAATGCCGTATTGATTGAATTTTCAAAAAAGCACAATATCAAGTTGGTGGCCTGTAATAATACCTATTATATCGATAAAGAGGATGCCAATGCCCACGACATTTTGTTATGTGTAAAAGACGGGGAGAAGCAATCTACCCCCATTGGTCGTGGACGGGGTTATCGCTATGGCTTGCCGAACCAAGAATATTACTTCAAGAGTCAGGAAGAGATGAAAGAGCTCTTCAAAGACTTGCCCGAGGCGATTTCAACTATTTCTGAAGTCATCGGGAAAATCGAAGCCTTTAGCCTCCACAGAGACGTATTGCTACCCAATTTTGCCATTCCAAAGGAGTTTTTGAACATTGAAGACGCCGATGGTGGCAAACGGGGAGAAAATGCCTATTTAAAACATCTTACCTACGAAGGCGCCAAGAGAAGATACAAAGAGGTGACTCCTGAAATACAGGAGCGTCTCGATTTCGAATTGGAGGTTATTGCCAATACAGGGTATCCCGGGTACTTCTTGATTGTGCAGGACTTTATCGCAGAAGCCCGAAAAATGGGAGTTTCTGTGGGTCCTGGTCGGGGGTCTGCTGCAGGAAGCGCCGTGGCCTATTGCTTGGGCATCACCAATATCGACCCCATCGAATACGATCTCCTTTTTGAGCGTTTCTTGAATCCAGACCGAATCAGCATGCCCGATATCGATATCGACTTTGACGACGAGGGGCGTGGAAAGGTCATGGAATACGTAATCAATAAATATGGCGCCAATCAAGTAGCCCAAATCATTACCTATGGAACCATGGCGGCGAAGTCGTCCATTCGCGATACAGCTCGGGTGTTGGATTTACCATTAAATGATGCCGACCGCATAGCGAAGCTCATTCCCAACATGACCAAACTGGGCAAGATTTTCGATATCCCGGAACAAGAACTGCGAAGCCGGTTCCGTGGGGATGACATTCCGAAAATCAATGAGCTCCTGAACCTTTCTGAAGGCGATGATTTGGAAGCCCAGACCATCAAACAAGCCCGGGTTTTGGAAGGTTCCGTGAGGAATACGGGAATCCATGCTTGTGGAGTGATCATCACTCCCGATGATATTACCAATTTCGTTCCTGTGGCCACCGCTAAGGATTCCGAACTGTATGTGACCCAGTTCGACAACTCGGTAGTAGAAAGTGCCGGCTTGTTGAAAATGGACTTCTTGGGGTTGAAAACTTTAACCCTCATCAAGGATACCGTAAAACTGGTGAAGCATATTCATGGGGTGAAATTAGATCCAGATACCTTTCCATTGGATGATACCAAGACCTATGAGCTCTTCCAAAAAGGCGAAACCGTAGGGATCTTCCAATACGAATCGCCCGGAATGCAAAAGCACATGAAAGACCTGAAACCTACGGTCTTTGCCGATCTTATCGCTATGAATGCCCTGTACCGTCCGGGTCCGATGGAATATATTCCAAGTTTCATTCGAAGGAAACATGGGGAGGAGGAAATCACCTATGACCTTCCTGAGATGGAGGAATATCTTAAAGAAACCTACGGTATTACCGTCTACCAGGAGCAGGTGATGTTGCTCTCCCAGAAGCTGGCCAATTTTACCAAGGGTGAGGCCGATGTGCTGCGAAAGGCAATGGGGAAAAAGCAAAAGGCGGTTCTGGATAAGATGAAGCCACAATTCATCGCCCAAGCCGAGAAAAATGGGCACCCCGCCGAAGTATTGGAAAAAATCTGGAAAGACTGGGAAGCCTTTGCGAGTTATGCTTTCAACAAGAGTCACTCCACCTGCTATGCTTGGATTGCCTATCAAACGGCCTATTTAAAAGCCCATTACCCAGCCGAATATATGGCCGCGGTACTCAGTAACAATATGAACGACATCAAGCAGGTGACCTTCTTTATGGAAGAATGCCGCAGGATGGGATTGGAGGTATTGGGGCCGGATGTGAATGAATCCTTCTACAAGTTTACGGTAAACAAAAGTGGAGCGATTCGCTTCGGCATGGGTGCTGTAAAAGGAGTAGGGGGTAATGCTGTAGCTACGATTGTAGAAAACCGAAAAGAGGGGAAATACCAAGGGCTTTTCGATTTGGCCAAACGGGTCGATTTACGCGCTGCGAATAAAAAGGCGTTTGAAAATCTTATTGTGGCTGGCGGCTTTGACAGTTTCGGAAATCATCGCGCCCAATACATGCACGACGATGGGGATGGGGTGATGTATTTCGAAAAAGTGTTGCGCACTGCAGCCCGTTATCAAGAATCTCAAAACTCGGCACAGGTAAGCCTGTTCGGGGAATCGAGTGAGGTACAGATACCAGAACCGGAAGTACCGCCTTGTGAAGAATGGGGTACTATGAAAAAACTACGCCAAGAAAAAGAGGTGGTGGGGATCTATATTTCAGGCCACCCCCTAGATGATTTCAAATTGGAAATGGAACATTTCTGTAATGTGAAATTAGCAGCTTTTCATGATTTGGAGTCTTTGGTGAACAAGGAGGTTTGTTTTGGCGGCATCATTACCGATGTCCAACATAGGGAAACCCGCCAAGGAAAGGGCTGGGCCACGTTCACGGTGGAGGATTACGACGATAGCTTTGAATTTCGAATTTTCAATGAGGAGTATCTGAAATTCCGTCATTTCTTGATTCCCAACGGTTTTATCTATGTGCGAGCCTTGATACGGGAAGGCTGGGTAAACAAAGAGGGCAAGAAGGGCGATCCCCGTTTGCAGTTCAACCATTTCCAGCAGCTACAGGATGTGCTGTCTACCCAAGCCAAGAAGTTGACGCTACAGATGTCGATTGAAGACTTGGCAGAAAAGCGCATCAAATTATTGAAAGAACTATTCAAATCCCATAAAGGGGAGAGTCAGCTGCATTTTACCCTATACGATAGGGAAGATGAGGTGAAGCTGAACATGCCCAGTAGAAAAACCAAGGTGGAAATCAACAAGGAATTATTGGATTCCCTACGTGAACAGCAGGTGTATTATAAGCTGAATTGATTAAATTTTGGTAATTTTAATCGCTTTAATTCCATTGCTTGATAGCAACAATGCCAAGTATATTCCATTTTCCAAATCAGATGTAAGAAATATTTCCTGGGGTTGGAACTCTTTTAATAGTTGTCCTTGCATGGAATACAATTGGACTTTCTCTAGTTCGAAAGGAGTTTGAATATAAAACTGATCGGAGACTGGATTTGGAAATAATTTTGACGATAAAACCAACTCGTCATTTACCCCTAGTGGTTTGCAATTTTCAATAATCTCATAATAGTTGCTACAGCCTTCGCCATTTTGGTAGATGTTGTAGTGACTCGAATCAGTATAATACAACAAGTCACAAACACTTTTAACAGAGCAATCCCATAATGAGGAAACATTATTTATGCTTATCATGGAAATGGTTGTATAATCAATATTATCTATGCCGCTGAGGCTTTCGATATTGTTATTTTGATTTGAAAACATATATATCCCACCATTATTAAGACTGGTAACTGACTCCAAGCCTTCCAAGTTCAGCAATAATGGGTTGGCCTCAATATGAAGATGGCCTATGGTAGTTAAGCTCGACACTCCATTTAAACTTGAAATGACATCATTATCGTTAACAACAAAACCACCTCCAATATATTCAACCTGTTCCAAACCCTGTAAATTGACCAAATTGTTATTTCCCTCAATTTGGAACGTCCAACCAATAGTTGTTAAATTGTTGAGTCCTTCGAAATTTGTTACAAGTGGATTCCCTGAGAAATAAAAGTGATTGATGGTAATTGCATTAAGGGCATTTAGACCTTGAAGGTTAATCATTGAATCATTTCCGGCGATGAAGAGTCCAGCTACCTGTTGAAGGCTGTTTAGCCCTTCAAAATTCAACAGCATGGGATTGGAGACAATATAAAATTCATCGAGTGTCGCACTTCCAATTTCTTGTAAATTGCCCATGCCCAAAAAGTTTACCAACGTATTGTTGTGGTCTACCTCAAATGAATTGCCAACAGAGACAAGGCTTCCAAGTCCTTCAAAATTGGTAATACTATGAAGATTTGTAAGAATAGCATTTTCTCCTACGGTAACCAGTGAATTGAGCCCCTCAAAACTTTGCAGGTTTTGATTGTAAGTGATGTACATGTTACCACTCACCTCTGTAAGATTATTGAAACCATAAAGATGTGTGAGATTCGGATTATCATTTATATACAGATCATTGCCGATTGTGCTGAGCCCGTTTAGCGTATTAAGGCTTTGTAGATTGTCATTGTTGTAGACCCATAGATCCCTTCCTAAAAAGGTTACATTAGGTAATCCAGATAGATTCTGCATTTGAGTAGATTCAACCAATATGTCTTGACCGATACTTTGAAGAGATTCCAAGCCCGTAAAATCTACCAAAGAATTTTGATTGGTTATCTCTAAAGAACCTACAATTTCAGTGAGACTCGATAAGCCCATGAAGTCAGCTAAAGGATTTTGGTGAATAACCAAGTCACCCCCTATGAATTCCAGATTATGCAGTCCCTGTAAACTTTCCACATTATTACTACTAATGGTTAAATCACCTTGAATACTTATGAGTTGTGATAATCCCAAGACATTATTTACAAAGGGGGTTATGATAGTGACATCTCCTAATATTTCATTGCAATTGGGATAATTCACGCTAAAATTATCAATATCGGCTTGTGCGTCGAAAACAATGCCTTCCGACAAACAGGATTGAGCTATAGCAGAATAATGTAGGATGCTGAATGCAAATAGCATCCCTAAGAAAGTTTTGATATTCACGGTAATTGAATTATTGGTATTGGCAATACTGCTTTAAAGTTAAGGCTATTCATCAAATATCAAAATTCAAAGGTGTAAATTCCCCTTGGTTATCCAAAATAGTGGTTAATGACCTATCACAAAAGCAAATAATGACATCAGGGAAACTGATATAAATCATGTACGGGTCCCATTAAAAATGCCTATTTTTGTGCATTATAAAAATCTAAGAAAATGGCTTTAGAAATAACAGACGCAACATTTGAAGAAACCGTATTGAAAAGTGATAAACCTGTATTGATCGACTTTTGGGCTGCTTGGTGTGGTCCTTGCCGTATGGTGGGTCCGATCATCGAGGAAATCAGCAAAGAATACGAAGGAAAAGCAATCGTAGGAAAAGTGGATGTGGATAACCACCAAATGTATGCTGCCAAGTATGGTGTGCGTAACATCCCAACCGTATTGGTATTTGATAAAGGGGAATTGGTAGGCCGTCAAGTAGGTGTAGCCCCTAAAAACGTTTATACTGAGGCATTGGATTCTCTACTATAATTGTAAGTTTAAAATAAAAAAAGCTCCCTCTTGGGGGCTTTTTTTATCGTGAGAGGTGAGAGGTGAGAGGTGAGAGAAAGCAAAGTGTCTGGTCTAGCGGAGTCGAGACCTATTTCAAGGTGAACAGTGAACGGTGAGCAGTGAGCGGGGGTTAATTAGCGATGAACAATTAGTAATGATTTTCATTTACAACTCTTGATAACTTTGACCTTCAACATTTAACCTTCAACCTCCGAAGGAATTATTCCAAAAACACACCTCCTATATGCCCTGCTTTTTTTATTTTAGTAGGATAGAATTTTAGAAACGATACTTCAAATAAAACCCCCATTTTTCGGGTCATAATTATGGAAAAAATATATAAAGTACAGGATCAAATCGATAACCAACTACTGAAGGAACGCAAGATTTTTTTATGGGGTATGGTAGATGATGAAAGTGCTAAGCATGTGGTAGACCGCTTATTGTATTTAGACTCCCTAAGCCACGATGAAATTCAGTTGTATATCAACAGCCCTGGAGGCTATGTAACCGCTGGATTCTCTATGTATGATACCATCAAGCAGATCAAAAGTCCGGTTTCGACCATCTGTACCGGATTGGCGGCTTCCATGGGAAGTATATTGCTATCGGTAGGGGAAAAGGGGCGTCGATTCATTCAGCCCCATGCCCGAGTGATGATCCACCAGCCCAGTGGTGGCGCTCGTGGGCCTGCTGCCGACATCGAAATCACCGCGGCCGAGATTATTAAAACCAAGGAATTGAGTGCTCAAATCCTTGCTGACAACTGTGGCCAAACCTTCGAACGCATCATGAAAGACTTCAACCGCGATCATTGGATGGGCGCTCAAGAGAGCGTCGATTATGGGATTGTGGATGGAATTCTTCAGTAAAGCGTGAAGCGTAAGGCGTAAAGCGAATTTTTAAATCTAATAACTCCCCTAATAAATCTTTAAAGTGAGTTATTATGAATCACAAAGAGTTGGACGTCTGGAAGAAAAGTATGGATTTAGCCGTAGCCGTTTATGGAGTTAGCGGTAAATTTCCAGGACATGAAAATTTCGGCTTAACCGGTCAGATTCGTAGATCGGCAATTTCAATACCTTCAAATGTAGCGGAGGGTTTTGCACGTAAAAGTTCAAAGGAACTTCTGCAATTTTTAAATATTTCGTTGGGTTCTATTGCAGAATTGGAGACACAGTACTTGCTAGCAGTTAGATTCAATTATATTGATTCCGATCAACATTTGGAAAACCTAATAACGAATACAAGAAAATTATTACTGGGGACACGAAATCACGTGAGCAAATTTAACAGGTGACGCATTACGCTTAACTACTAACGCATAACTCGAAATGCATATCGAAAAAAACATAAAACACATCCAAGGCTTCAACAATCTGGAATTGTTGGCGACTCAGGTCGTGGAGGGGTTTATTTCGGGATTGCATAAGAGTCCGTTTCACGGATTTTCGGCCGAGTTTGCAGAACATAAGATTTACAATACGGGGGAGAGCACCAAGCATATCGACTGGAAGTTGTTTGCGAAAACCGATAAGCTGTACACCAAGCGTTATGAGGAGGAAACCAATTTGCGGTGTCACTTTATCGTGGACAACAGCAGTTCCATGCATTATCCCAAAATCAAGGAGTATGCCATCGATTCCCTTAATAAGATAGGGTTCTCTGTTCTGGCGGTGGCCGCAATTATGAACATGATGAAACGGCAACGGGATGCGGTGGGCTTGAGTATTTATAGCGACACCTACGAGTATTATGCCAATGAAAAGGGAAGTGAGCGTCATCATCAAATGTTGTTGGCCGAATTGAATGCTACCTTGGAACGAACCCAGAAATCGGTAACCACCAAAACTTATAGCCATCTACACCTCATTGCCGAAAAGTTGAAACGACGATCGTTGGTGTTTTTGTTTTCCGACATGTTCCAGAGTGAAACCGAAGAGCAGAAGTTGTTTGAAGCATTACAGCATTTGAAATACAACAAGCACGAGGTGGTGTTGTTTCATACCTATGATAAGAGTAAGGAGTTGGATTTTGAATTCAGCAATCGTCCCAAGCGCTTTGTGGATGTGGAGACGGGGGAATTTGTGAATTTATATGCCGATACCATTCGGGAGTCGTACGAACAGGCAGTAAGCGCCTATTTTGAAGATCTGAAATTGAAGTGTGGGCAGTATCAAATTCATTATGTTCCGGCCGATATCAATGAGGGGTTTAACAAGATTTTGTTGACCTATCTCTTGGAGCGCAGGAAGTTTGGTTAGGGAGCACTATTTTTTGTGTTTTTTTATTTGTGAAAATAAAAATGCGGTGTATATTTGCCACCGCTTAAATAAGCAACAATTTCCGTAATACACGCTGTCGCGTGTTTCCATCAAGGTGGATTGGAAAATTGGTCTGGTAGTTCAGTTGGTTAGAATACATGCCTGTCACGCATGGGGTCGCGAGTTCGAGTCTCGTCCAGACCGCAACGTAAGATGTTGTGTTGAGTCACTTTTAGTGGCT
>CAZOSF010000039.1:12481-23799 GCA_964582415.1 uncultured Alteromonas sp. | reverse complement strand
GATCCCATTGTGATTTTCCATGGTATCAACACCGCCAATTACTACAAAAAGGGCAGTGATTATTTTGAAGCAGCCTTAGATCGTATTGAGAAAAAGTTTAGCGACAAGGTCTACGTGATAACTACAGCAGATGTACCCTACAAAGAATACATCACTAAATACGACAGTGCCCATATTGTGATGGATCAGGTTTTGGGATTTGATCAAGGGTATAATGCATTAGAGGCCATGGCCAAGGGTAAAGTCGTTTTTACAGGAGCCGAGAGCGAATGGCTGGAACACTATGGATTGGAGGAAGACACCGTCGCCATCAATGCCCTGCCCGATGTGGATGCCATTTTTTCCAAGCTCGAATTACTAATCGAACACCCTGAAAAATTGGATATCATTTCCCAAAATGCGCGAGCCTTTGTGGAACGCGAGCATGATTATAAAAAGATTGCCTGGAAGTATTTGGAGACTTGGGGGTAGACGGTTGTGGGTTGTGAGTTGTCAGTTGTCGGTACGAGAATTATACCCGAACCGCTCAAAATCCCTTTCATACAATTTTTCAACGATAGCACGAGCAGCGGGTGACCAGGTGATGGCGTCTGCTACTTTCTCTGTGGTATTTACTTTGGCTTTTAAATCTAATTGGAAATCGGCAGCTAAGTTTTTAAGGTCCTCCGAGGATTCAATTTTATAGATGCGATCGATATGCAAGGGCAATCGGAAACTGATGCGGTACCCCATAAAACGGAAGCTAAAGGCCCCTGCTAAATACTGAGGCGTAACATGACCATCTTGCATGTATACTTTGGGCAGCATCCCGATAAATTCATCGAAAGAAACCTTCGAAAGTCGTTCGCTTACCTCCTTTGGATCCATCGAACGGTCCAGTCCTAAATAGGGGAAAAAAAGTTGGGTAGACTGCTGCCATCCTTGCGTCATGCCTCGGTCTTGCATCCAGAGTCGGTAGTCTTCGGCACGAAGAAATTTGTCTTTGTAAAAAGAGGCGACTCGGTCATAGGGGTTACGCACAACCACAGAACAGTGCAATTTGGAGATTGCCAGTCGTTTGCCAATACTAACCCACCCGAACGCCAACTTCCCTACTCGTTTTAAATTAGGCTGATGGTCTAGGGCAGAGAACATGACCTTGTAATTGGTGAGCAGATAACGACCCGTAGTTTTTTGTTGGAAGGCAATCACGGTTTTCTATTCTCTAAAAAGGTGTCGATTTTTATAAAAAGTAAATTAACAATCAAAATTACAGCAGTGGAAAAGAAAGCTTCTACAATCAATCCTGCGCCAGCCAAGCACCCAATAGCCGAACTGCACCAAATGGTAGCCGCGGTTGTGAGTCCTTGCACATCAATGCCTCGATGTAAGATGACTCCAGCACCCAGAAAGCCTATACCGGTAACCACCTGACCGATAATGCGTGTAACATCCCCCTCCTCGCCAGTCAATTGAATGGAAATCAACACATAGATGGCTGCCCCAATGGCCACCAACGTATTGGTTCGGAGTCCAGCATTTTTATGATGCCACTGACGTTCAAATCCGATAATCGCACCACAAACAAGTGCTATAAGGATTCTGAGTATATACGTTTGAATATCCATACCTTTTAGATGGCTTACCTAAAGGTACGCTTTATTTTAGTGGGAATCAAAGAATACAACCGGAGGCTGCCAATTGGAAGCGGTACTCACAATTCCATGGGAATAACTAACTACCTCCATCCAAAGCGGTGTCACTTTGATAAGAAGATAATCGCTTGAATTATTCTTATAAAACGCCTTCCATTCCTCTTTCCAATGCTTTTCCTTTTGCGAAGGATCGTTTATGACTTGGGCTTTCCCATGTAGCGTAACATAACCCGCACCATCGGTTACTGTGTAATAAAGCGTTACTTTCGAATTTTTTTCTATTTGTGCCACTTTCCTGCTCCTGGGATTGGTGCCGAACCAAACCGTAAAATCCTCCTCGGGAGCAAAGGGATCCATCATGCGTACTCTGGGAGCACCATCCCCATCAATGGTAATCAAAGCGCAAGTGTTGGCAGACGTCATGATGTCTCTGGCCGCCTGTTTTACTTTTATTTGTAGCGAATCTCTTGGTTCCGATTCCTGAGCAAATCCTAGAAATGTGAAGAACAAGAAAATGCAAAGTACTTTTATTAATCGTTTCATATTACTACTTTTTGTCTTGAAATAATTGGAGTGGCTTACCAAACTGCAATTGCTCTATTTACAAATTTACTTCCGTTACGATGACCACCGCTCCTTGATCCAATTCAAACGAGATTTCCTCCTTTTCAGAATCATTTAAAACCAGAATATCTCCCTGACTTAGATGCATGTCTTCAATCAAGATCCCTTTCTTCAGTGCGTAAAAAAGTATGAAATCGCGATCTATTCTAAAGTTGAAAGATTGCTTTTCTTGAGATTTAATAACCTTAAATATACCATCTGCAGATTCTCTCAGCATCAAGTTAAAATCGGTGGCTTTACCCATGCTTTGTGTTTCCCAATCTCCAAGAAAAACATCAAACTCCAGAGGAAGTAATTTTTTACGGTAGTGATCCTTATGAATCAGTTCCAACGCCCCTTCCAAGAGCATTAATTTCCTTCTCACACCTGGCAGGGGCGTAAAATCCGAATGCTCCACTTCGATGGTTGCCCTACTGAGACGAAAAGTAAAATTCCGTTGGGTATACTCACTACCGGGGGGATAAATAAAAAGTTCGGTAGTGGTACCACCCGACCAGTGCGTCGTTTTAAAATCGGCCGATCGTATGATTTTCATTTTATTATCCAAAAGACCTCTTACTTTTTTACTTTGGACAATTTCGTGATTTTCTCTTTCGCAATCCAAAAGGAAGAATCCAATTCCACTGTCCTTTTAAAATTCAGGAGGGCATTCAAGGTGTCCCCTATTTTTAGCAGTCCATCGCCATAACTATCATAGGCATTGGCTGAATTTGGGTTTTCTTCTATATTTAGTTTAAACACTTTGAGAGCGTCTTCCACTCTGTCGGCATTCAATAATTCGTATCCAATCACATTCATCTGTCTCTCGTCGATGATGTAATAGTCGGAGCTATCGCTTTTCATCACTTTGTATAAATCGATAGCAGCATCCGCTCCTTGTGTCATTGCCAAATCCCCTACCTTCTTAAAGCCTTTTATTTTGGGCATTTCAAAGGGTTGATTTTGCATAACTTTTATCAATAGATCTTGGGTATTGTTAAACGATGAATTGTTGGTAAGCAGGATGATGCAATTATCGGCATCAATCTCACGATAAAAGTGATTGATGAATCCTACCCATCCCCCAGAATGTTGAACAACTCTTTTACCTGCGGAAGATTCTTCAATAAACCAACCAAAACCATAGGGCGTTTCCGATCCATCGGTTAGAACAGCGGGCGTGAAGGCCTCCCTTTTGGTTTCCTCGGATACAATTTTATCGGTATACAAAATTCTATCCCAATTAAGTAAATCGCCAAGGGTCGAATAAATCCCCCCATCGCCTTGGGCGTGGTTCAAATAATGATAGTCTACCCAGGTCAACTTTCCCAGCAAGCCTTCACTGAAACCAAAGGCGCGATTGGGCATATTAATATCTGGTCCTTGAACATATCTATAAACACAAGTATTGTCCATACCCGCAGGTTTAAATATATTCTCGGCTAAGAAATCTGCAAATGAAGACTGCGAAACCCTTGAGACTATAATGGCAAGCAAAACGTATCCCGTATTTGAATACTCCCATTTCTCCATTGGTTTGAAAAGAAGAGGAGGTTGAAATTCCACCAGCATCTTTAAAATATCTTCATTGCCTGAAATAGCTTTTTCTGGATTCTCAAAGTCAAGATCCCGTTTCCAATGAGTATCCATCAATTCCATATAATCTGGAATACCGGAAGTATGATTCAGCAAGTTTCGGATGGTTATACCTTCATAGGGTAATTCGGGAAGGAACTCCCGCACATCCTGATCATAACTTAATTTTCCTTGCTCATTCAAGATCATTATAGCGGCAGACGTAAAGGTTTTACTGATCGACCCCAATCGGAACGCTGTGTTGAGATTTAGCGAATCCAATGGGTCGATACTTCGGATACCAAAAGCACCTTGAAAAGCAATTTCCCCATTTTCTAGAATAAGGGCATTCCCATTAAATTGCCCTCTTTTGTGGAGTTCAGATAAAATCCGTTCGTACTTATTGGTGTTTTTTTCTATGGAAAGTGCCGTATCCTTACATGAGCACAAACATAGGCATAGTAATAAGGTAATGGGAATTATAATTGCTTTTTTCATCTCGTTTAGTTACTGGTTAGACGCCAACAATTGATAGAATCCTGAAGAGGAGATACCAGTATCCATTTTTTAGGATACTATTCCGACTTATGCACCTCCAGTTCAATTTCAATCATGAATTCTGGCAAGGCCAATTCCTTTACCCCTAACCATGAACCTATTGGGAATCCATTTTTATAAAGCTCGTTGCGATACACCGATTTCTCCAAAAACAAGGGCATGTTGGTGGTAAAAACGTTTTCGACCACCACATCATCGAAGGTACAACCGAAGTGTTTCAAGATCTTTTCAAGGTCGGCATAACAGTTTTTCATCTGTTGTTCCATATCACCAATGGCCGTGGGATTTCCTTGATCATCCATGCTCACGGCTCCAGAGATCTTGATATCATTGCCAATTTTCACGGCATGGGAATAGCCATACGCATTCTCCACTTCAGGACGGAGTAAAAAATACTCGGGTTTCTCGGAAGTTACGACGACTTCTTTTTCAGTTTCTTGGATTTCTTCTTTTTGTTTCTGATCACAGCTTTGCATGCCAAAAGTCAAAATAAGAAGTAAGGATACAAGAGCAAGACAGTTGGTTGGTTTTTTCATGTTATTGATTTTTATTTAGTTAACCGATTGTATTTCTTTAGCGTTTCAATGAGTAAATCATGCGGAAGCGCATAGGCTTTATTGCCATTGATGCCTTCCATGGTTTCTGCAGCTACCATGGCATTAATAATTGCTTCTTCCACTGCCTGTACCGTTGCTTCGAATACTGGGGTCATTAAATCATTCGAAAGCGTTTCTACCGATATGGTTTTCTCTCGATTAAATGCTTGCTCATTCGCCGTGGAAAAGGCTAAAAAAATATCTCCAGAGCCATTGCTACCGCGACCTCCTGTTAATCCCATACCGATAGAAATTCGCTGGGCTACCCGCTTCAACTGGTGCGGCAATAACGGAATATCGGTGGCAACGATAACAATAATGGATCCATCCCCAGGTTCCCTATGAGATTTAGGAGGAGCTTTGTATACTTCATTCAAAGTATCCCGTAATGCTTCACCTACGGGTACTCCAGCAATGGTGAGGTTTCGTTTCGATCCAAAATTAGACTGAACCAAGGCCCCAATGGTAAATTCTTGACCAGAGATCGTAATCACTCGAGAAGACGTCCCCGTTCCGCCTTTAAATCCCAAACAGGTCATTCCCGTTCCACCTCCAACGTTTCCTTCAGCTATCTTTCCACTATTGGCATTATTTATGGCCTCTAAAACATGTTGCTCTTTCACGTGAAAACCGTAAATATCATTTAAAAAGCCATCGTAGGTTTCAGCTACCACGGGATAGGTATACCACTCTTCTTCTCCCTTGTACCAGTTGGTATCCACAAACCATTTTAGAACGGCCTGCCGCACTTCCCCAACGCTGTTCGTATTGGTAATCATTATGGGAGTTTCCAAAAACCCCGACTCGGTTACCCAGGTAGTTCCCGTCATTTCCCCATTACCATTAAGGCTGTACCAATTGGCATATACCGGACTGAATTTCTTGGCTTTTCCCCTAGGGAAGATGGCGGTAACTCCGGTTCTTACGGGTCCTACTCCTAATGTATTTTCTCCCTCACCGGAAATAATGGTACTATAGCCCACCTCAACACCCGCTACATCGGTGATGGCGTTGAAGGGTCCTGGGGTTCCAACAAAGGGAACTCCCAAATCTCTTGCCCTTGGTTTTTGTCCGTAGGCCAACGAACAAAGCAACAAAACAAATAAAGTTGAAATAATATGCTTCATGGGGGTAAGGAATGCTATTCGTATCATATCTCAATGGATTTCTATACACTCTAAATTAGGCTATTTTCATAATGATTACCAAGGGCCCTTCTGTTTTACTTTATACATTCGAGCCTCCTTACATTTAAAAAGGCCCTGGCCTGTGCCGAACCATACCGTTCCGGATGTATCCTGATACATACTCTGGACACAACAGGTAAAACCATCTTCTGGGGTAAATACTCTGAACGCTTCAGGACTGGATACTGGAATGGAGGGATCAAATCGTGTCGTGGCCCCTCTTGCCGTAACCCAAATAATTCCTGACTCTTCTATGAGTATTCCCCAAAATTCTGAACCTCCCAATCCGTCTTCAGGGGTGTACTTTGTAAAGGTTTCCCCATCGAATTTACAAATACCGTTTTTCATGGTAAACCAAACATTTCCATTTTTGTCCTGGGCTATACCTCCTGCATAATTATTCCCTAGGCCGTCGATTTCATCATAATGCACTACCTGCTTTCCATGATAGCGGAAGACCCCTTGATTGGAAGTAGCAAACCAAATAGCTCCTTGCTTATCTTCCATAATGCCGGCAACGTTGATCCCAGAAAGCAATGGAAACAATGAAAACGAGGGTTTTCTTTGGCTATCGGCATCTGGGTCATATTGATACACACCGCCATGGGTCCCCACCCAAATTTTTCCGGAGGCATCGACAAGAATGCTTTTGCGACTAATATCAAGATGTAATAGTCCATCCTTTTCATTATAATTTCTGAACGTTCTACCATCAAAACGATACACACCTTGGTCGGTTCCGAACCAGAGATTGCCGCCCTTATCTTCATTGATGGCATACACTGTTTCATTAATAAATCCCTCAGGAATTGAATAGTAGGTAAGTGTGTTTACATCATACTTTACAACACCTTCCCCTATGGTACCAAACCATAAATTCCCTTTCGAATCCTGGAAAATACTTCGGATGTATTGACTCACTAAGGTCGAATCATAATCGGGAGCAAACGTCACCGCTTCAAAGTTTTTCACTACCGTAGGGGTTGACTTGACCGGTTCGGGTATTTGCGTGGCACTTTTCTCTGTTGATTCCTTGCAGGAAGCTACGAGTATGAAAAAGCCAAGAAGTAGAATTTTATTCACCATTTATTTACGTTTTAATGCGATGGCTATTCTTTCTTCTCTATTCATTCGTCAATTTCAAAAGTCCAACGATAATTCCATTTTTTTGTATCGGGTCAGAATAGATAATTTTAATTTCCTTGTTCGGAATTCTTTTTCTTATTCCGTCCAAAATGAATTTATCTATTGGAAAAGGGGAATGGCTTCTATTTTCATTTTCAAAGGTTGCAACAGTTGTGTTATCCGCAACTAATGTTATTTCACGTTTTATAATTTCATTGTTGAAGTCGTTAAAAAAAGTCAAGATCAAGTTTTCAAATTTGTCCGACCTTTTTATTTCAACAGTATACCTGTTCGAGTCAAATAGGTTACTTGCAAATAACAATTCAGCATCTTTATAAAGTTGCCAATTCGTAATGGTGTCTGCCCCCATTTCTTTAAATTCAGACGGATGGTTTTCGAATTCAGATTTCAAATACGTGTACGTTTGGCATCCCGCAATTCTGTTGTCACCATGGTGTAGTTGCGGCTGCTTCTGAGCAAAACTTGCAACCAGAATTAAAAACGTAATTGAATAAATTGTTTTTTGTATCACAGTGTTTTTCTTACTTGACTTTCGAAGGCGCTTTCCAACAAAATCGAGGATGGTGCTTTTTCAGGGTTCTTCCCACACGACATTGGTAATTGTTAATTTCTAATTAACGATCCCACCCCTATTTTCATCTTTGGCTTAATCGTATATAACGGCGTGTAACGCCAATGTCAACCCAATCAATCACAAGTGAGTCTGCCGTTAACTTTTTAATTGTCCCAGTTTCATAATAACTGCTCCCTACTATTATAATCGTATCGTGGGAAAGCGAATAATGTGACGTCTCAAAAACGTCAACGATAAAAAATTCATCTTCTCCTATTCGAAAATCGGAATCTTCTTCCAGACTTTGTCCCCATGCTCCCATCAGCAAATTTTTGTCGAAATCAGATTCCACAGTCTTATTGCAAGAAAACATGATTAGGGGTATAAAAATCAACAAAAATGAAAGATTCTTAATCCTAAGGTATAAATGTTTAATCTGTGCGATCATTGATGTATGATCTATTAAAGGTACTTACTCGATTCCTATCTTCTCGATTTAGCGTCAGGTATATTGCAGCAGGAAATACCAATCCTAAAGCCACACGATATATTCCCATCGTGGTATCATAGTACATAATCATCTGTCTAACGTAATACAATACAATTAATGAGCCAATTAAAAATACCGCCCCGGCAATAAAGATTAACTTTTTAGATGGTTTAGCATATATTTTATTGATTGAAATGATGGCAGTCTTTTCACATTCGGCGCACTTCAAATCCATTTTTTTTCCATGCTTCATGGCCAGCTCCACCCTAGTTTCCGATTTGGATTTGAATCGGTTCTCGGTTTTGCAATTTGGACAGTTGAAATATAAAATCATGCTTCAATAAAAGTATAACTTTTACTCGCTTTATTACTCTTTTTTACGGGCAGGGACTATTTTGTAATTTTCCATAGATCGTCCCGTCGATATCAAATTGATTTTGCCCGTATTCCAATCGGATTATTTTACCACAATTTACTTGCAAAACAAAGGTAAAATCTTCCATTATTGCGAACATATTGCCAACTCCACCTTGAATATGGTCCAAATACCCCGGCAGTGCATTTTGAAGTAATTGAATATCATCCCCAACCTCAAATTTGGGGATGGTACGCACAATAATTGAATCTCTCACTTCATCGGGAACAAACCGGAAAACCAATGCCGGAGCGACCATAGGTAAGATCCATAAGAAAAACACCAAAATAAAAATAGGTGAGACAAATAGAAGAGATTTCGATAACGGACGGCCATATAAAAAATGAATCAACTTCTTAGATTTCATTAGCATCGAATGGGTTAGGCCAAATAAAAGGCCAGTTAAAATTGCTTGAGGAAGAAACATCCAGAGTAACTCAATACTTCGAAAAAGTCCACCCACAATCAGAAAGTATACAATTGCTGCATACAAAACTGAGAGCGCTGTAAAGCGCATAGGTTGCAGTATCCTCTTTGAGTGATCAATTAAACTTATTGGCCATATTAGAAAAAAAATCCAGCCGATAAAGATGAATAGTCCAGACCAGAAAATTATTACTCCGCTATCTGTGGCTTTCCCGTCTTCAAAAGCAATATAGACTGAATTGATGATATTCATCAATGTCCAAGCAATCGTAATTGAAAAAAATCCAATGGTTTGTTTTACGTCATTTAATTTATTTCGCATCCTTTTTTAATAGTATACCCTTCGAAATCTAAAAAGCAGAGACAAGTAATTTAAGGAATGTTAATTTTCAGTTAGCTACTACTCACCTCTCACCTCCCTTTACACGTTCGGGCAAGCATCTCACATTTCTCTACCCTTCCATCTTCAACTTATTCTTCTGCCGAACCTCCACCAGGAAATTTAAGAACTTTAATCGCATTCGGCAATTGGGACACCATTTGTCGAATTCCAATTCGGGCTGATGCACGGGCTTTACTAAATGCATGTGTTCGAAACCTATTCGGCTACCATCTCTAAATCCGAAAAACTCCGATCGGTATCCTCCAAAATCCACTTTACAATCGTCACACAATTGCAAACGCAATCCCTCATATACATCATAGAGGGTGAAATTTCCACCATGCTTTTTAAAGTCTTCCACCACTAATGGAATGCCACCGCAATCATGGCAAGGGGTACATACTATCGTCTCTAAAGGACTAAAACAAACAGGGCATTGCTCTTTTTTCATAGCTACACGGGGCACATATTTAAATTGTGTACCGTACTACTCCTCAATAACGGGAAGTACCAAAAAGGAGGCGGCATCGGCATTGTGATAAATGGTAAATACTGGAGTACCTTCTGCTGGCACCCGATCGAAGGTATCCTTATCGGTACCCGCAATGGCGATGCGCAGCGAATGTCCTTTCTTCAAAAGCGTCGATGTGGGCCAAAGCTTAAAGGTGATTGCTTCCACAGTATTTACAGGCATGGGTGAAGCATCGGCTTTATGGAATGTGTGGTAGGGCACAGTATCTGTAAACGGATTCTTGGCAAGTTTCCGATGTTCCAATAGGAGGCCACCTTCCGTGATATACCGACTCCTTCCTGTTTCATCCACATCCTCCAAGTACACAAAAACAGCTCCTTCTGAAAGGGTGGATGACAGGTATAAAGTAATACTCGGAGTGCCCGTTATCTGCAGGTCCTCTTTTAACGGGTCGGAAGTATAGGTTAGCATCTTTTCATCCATGGCATTGCGGTTGTCCAGATTCAAAATCGGCTTACCCATTTGGGTACTCCAACGGTTGTTGGTACCCGTAGTGGTGGCATAATCCACTTCATAGGTATCGTTCCCATTAGAAATTTTAGGTGCTTCATTGGTTAGACGATGGTTATCTCCCAGATAGAAATTCTTTCGAGTTTGTCCCTTGGGAGGCCATACTTCAGAAGTTTTAAAGACCTCCTCCCCAAAGTTATAATATTGAATATTGGGCCAAGCTTCCACGCCCGTCGCTATTCCTTTCAAATAATAATCGAAGAAATCCAATTGCATCTGCAACTGATCTTCTTGGGAAGGAAGGGGATCTAGAGGTTGGTCGGAAACCAAATACGGACTCGAATGAGCCTTGCCCCCATGGGAAGTAGGCATGAGGACTACCTTTTGGGGGTTGTCAAAGTTTTGATAGCGCAAAAGGGCCCCATCTGCCGTACCGGCATCCATCCATCCCGCCAAGACCAACATGGGCACTCCCGATTCGGAAATTTCCTTTTGCCAATGGATGGGTGCGCATTCTTCATGGGTATATTCCCCAAACTTCGAATCCTTATATTTCCCTTTTTTAGCTTTTTCAAAAACATTGGGATTCCCCTTGTGTTCAGCAATGGCATCCAAGTTCATACTATCCCCAACCCGTCGAATACCAAACTGAAGAATATCATAACGGTTATTATCCAACCAATCGACCACCTTGCTCCATTCGGAAACGAAACTCGTCGCTACCATACCATACGGCCTGCCCGGACTCTCATAGATATCGAAATCGGACCA
>CAZOSF010000039.1:0-12381 GCA_964582415.1 uncultured Alteromonas sp. | reverse complement strand
ACCATTATCGAAATACAATTCTATCATGGGTGAAACATTCTTGGGCACCTCATCCCATACCAATTCATTATCGATGGTTTCCTTTGTAGCTGCCATGTTAAGAGCAGTAGTTTCCAGATTCGTTTTATTCTCATAGCTCATCAAACAGGAGCTACCATCTTCGTAGGCGATAATTTGAACTTTCAATACTCCTTTAGCTTTTACCAATTGGGCGGTTTGAATGTTTTTGGTGAGCAGTCGGATTAGCTCCTTCGGATTCTTTTTTGCTGATATACTATCTCCTTCCAATGCAAAGTGCTGGGTGTTGCACCCCTCCATTTTTTCAGGATAAATGTTTTGGCCGTAAGTAGTCTGTAAAAATAATAACGTGAGTAGGAGGAGAACTTTTTGCATACCGGTGATTTTATGGTTGGGATTTTGGTAAAGATATCAAATTAATAGAGGATCATTTGAATTCCTTTGGCACTCCCATAAAAAAACAACGCTGCAATTTCCCTCCCCCGGGATAACCGCTGCGTTGTTAACTATGAGTGCTTAAGTTTAGAAGTATAAAGCTAAACCATCTCCCCTTCATTTCCATTAAGTATAAATACGTAATTTTTACTCGGATCATGTTAACATTCATTAGACAATTACCCTCCTGTCACCTATGCGCGGAACCAGAAAGGGGCGGTCCATAGAACCGACAACCGTAATCCGTTTATCCCTTTTTTACTCGGAAGGTTCGGCTATTTTTAATATACTTAATCATTTCCAAAAGCAAGAGTACCGTACTGGCCCCCACAATAGAGGACACAAAATGGCCATACCCAGGAAATTCAAATTTGAAAATCTGACGGAAGAATGGAATGGAAACAATTACCACCAACATGATAAGAGCAATAGAAAGGATGGTCCAGACTGCCCAATTCCGCTCTGTAATTACTTTAAATACATTTCTGGTTCTGGAAAGGTTCGTGAGAATAAGAAACACGTTACCAATGACCAGCGTAGAAAAGGCAATGGCTCTAACTTCTCCCTCAGTATGACCCTCATGCATGGATAAGAAGTAAATAACCATAGTCATTCCCAACAGGAGCAGACCTTGAGCCATACTGGCCACTATTTTTTTACCCCCAAAAAATTTATCATGCGGATTTCGTGGTGGTCGATTCATGATATTCACTTCCTCTTCTTCACTTTCAAAAGCGATTGAACAAATTGGATCGATGATGAGTTCCAGAAATACAATCTGTATGGGCATTAACAAAATTGGCAATGAACCAAAAAAAGCAGGGATTAAGGTTAGCCCAATTATTGGGATATGGATGGCAATAATATACGACATGGCCTTCTGAAGATTGTCGAAGATTCTTCTTCCCATTCGAATTGCTGCTACTATGGAAGCAAAGTTATCGTCAAGCAAAACCAAAGACGATGCCTCCCTCGCGACATCGGTTCCCTTGTTTCCCATCGATATCCCGATATCTGCGGCTTTCAATGCTGGGGCATCGTTTACACCATCTCCTGTCATAGCAACGATTTCTTCACTAGACTGAAGCGCCCTTACAATCCGCAATTTTTGGTCAGGTTGCACTCTAGCAAATACGTGAAACTGTTTTATCTGCTCCTGAAGACTTTTATCATCCAACATCTTGAGTTCATCGCCAGTCATTATGGAAGTAGCGCCCTGCATACCTACCTGCTCGGCAATGCTCTGTGCCGTTGCAGGATAATCCCCAGTAATCATTATTACACGAACACCTGCATTTTGGCATTCCTTCATAGCCTCAGGAACCTCTGGTCGAATAGGATCTTCCAAACCAATAAAACCAAGAAAATTTAATGCAAAGCCTTCCTGAAACTCGGGCAACGGATTCTCGTAATAGGTTCCCTTTGCCACCGCGATGATACGATACCCTTTCCGAGCATAGTCCTCGACAACATCCAAGTAACGCGTACTTTCAGCAGGAGATAGTTCACAAAGTTTTATAATGGTTTCCGGGGCTCCTTTTGAAGCCACTATCGTTTCTCCCTTCTCTTTAGATTCCATAACTCTTGTCATAGCCAACATTGAAGGTGTTAAGGGATATTCCCTTATCAAGCGAAAGGAATCACCCCCTATGGGATTCAACAGATCATGAGTAGAGGTGATTGCTTTTTCCATGGGGTCGATGGAAACGGAATCGGAAGCCAATCTGGCATAGGTCAAAATTTCAGTGATGTTGTCGCGATGCGTGGAAAAGGAATCTTTAAAGAAGATCTCATGACCATTAAACACAAAGCCCACTTCCATCCTATTTTGGGTAATGGTTCCTGTTTTATCACTGCACAAAACGGTGGCAGAGCCCAATGTTTCAATAGCCGAAGGCTTTCTGGTGAGTACTTTACTTTTGGAAAGTCGCCATGCCCCCAAAGCTAGGAAAACCGTGAGCACTACAGGAAATTCTTCCGGCAATATTGCCATAGCATTTGCCAAACCGTTTAATAATGCATGAAGGAAGTTTCCCCGGATAAGGTAAAAAGCAACCACAACGACTACGCTTATAAGACCCCCAAGAACAAATAAACTTCTAATGAGTGATTTCATTTCACTTTGAAAGCGTGTTTCCTGTCGTTCTATCTCGCGAAGGGATTGCCCAATTTTCCCAAACTCCGTATGGATGCCGGTTGCTGTAATTTTAACAATGCCTTTACCCTGTATCACAAGTGTACCGCTAAAAACTAAACCCTCAATATGTTCCAAATCCTTTCGAACCGATTTTGAGACTGGCACCGATTCTCCTGTTAGAATAGATTCGTCTATGGTTAGATTTAAAGCTTCGACAACAATGCCATCGGCTGGTACTCGGTCCCCTTCATTTAAAATTACCAAATCATCTGGAACTACTTCCCTGCCAGGGATCCGAGATTCCTTTCCATCTCGAATGACCAATGCTCTTGGTGAAGAAAGATTTTTAAGGGTGCTTAAGGCCTTTTCTGTTTTTTGATATTGAAAAAAAGTAATGAAGAGGATGATAAAAATAGTAGACAACAGAATAAGACCTTCATTAATGTCTCCTAAAGCAATATAAAGGAACCCACAGGCGATAAGCAGCAAAAACATAGGTTCTTTGAATACTTCCACTGCTATACCCAATATATTTTTAGGTTTTTCAGAAGGCAATTCATTGAACCCAAAAGTGGCTATTCGTTGTTTAACATCTTCTGTATTTAAACCATTTTTTACCGTTTTCAAATTTAAAAATAGTCGGTCGTTAGTATTAGATTCTTATGGGTTATCTTTCATCTTAGGGCTATAATATCAAAGTGATTGAGCCCTAAATATGGGATTCGTAAAGTTAAGAAATAGGCCGAAAGTCACTTATTATAAAAGCAAATTTCGTGCATTAGCATTCCGAACTAGATCAAATCAAATGCGTATAAATCAATAAGGTTTAAAAACAAAACGAATATCCAACAATTTCCCGTCTATCACGTTTTTACCCGGAGCCTGTAAGAGACGAGACCGAGAACGGACAACTGAGAACCATTAGCCGACAACCATCTTTCCAATGACAAATGTCATAGTATACCCTGTGAACAAATGTTAGTTTAGAGTGCTTAACTGTAAACTGCAGAAACTACATCTAAATCATAATACTATGGCAAAAGTACAAGGGGCTATTGTAGTCGACACCGAAGCCTGCAAAGGATGTGAGGTTTGTATGCCGGTTTGTGCCGAAGGCGTCATCAGCATGTCTGAGGAAGTGAACCGAAAAGGGTACCATTATGCCTACATGAGCAATCCCGAAGCCTGCACAGGTTGCACAAATTGTGCTATTGTTTGCCCAGATCGGGCAATAACTGTTTACCGGGTTAAAGTCCCCGCTTAATCTTTAAAATCGTATCACATGTCTGAATTACGACTCATGAAGGGTAATGAGGCCTTGGCAGAAGCCGCGATCCGCGCAGGTGCCGATGCCTATTTTGGCTATCCCATTACCCCCCAATCGGAAGTTATTGAATACCTTATGACGGAACGTCCTGAAGAACGCACTGGTATGGTAGTGCTTCAGGCGGAAAGCGAGGTAGCCGCCATCAATATGGTGTATGGTGCGGCTGGAACCGGCAAGCGGGTGATGACCTCTTCCTCGAGCCCAGGAATCTCCCTCAAACAAGAGGGTATTTCGTATATGGCTGGCGCCGAATTGCCTGCCGTTATTGTAAATGTGGTTCGTGGAGGCCCAGGCCTTGGAACCATTCAACCCTCTCAGGCAGATTATTTCCAAGCTACTAAAGGAGGAGGCCATGGCGATTATCATTTATACGTTCTGGCTCCCGCTTCGGTACAGGAAATGGCCGATTTTGTATCGGATGCCTTTGAAATGGCCTTTAAATATCGAACCCCTGTGATGATCCTTTCCGATGGTATGATCGGACAGATCATGGAAAAGGTGGTATTGAAAGACCAAGAACCCCGACTCACCGATGAGGAAATCATCGAAAAATATGGCGATTGGGCCACAACGGGAAAACGGGGCAGAAAACATAATATCATCACCTCCCTATATTTAGAACCCGAACGCATGGAAGAACGGGTACATAAGTTGATGAAGAAATACGAGCGTATGGAAAAAGAAGACCTGCGCTACGAAACCATTCAATGCGAGGATGCAGAGTATCTGATTGTGGCCTACGGCTCCAGTGCTCGCATAGCACAGAAAACGGTTGAATTGGCGAGGGAAAAAGGCATCAAGGTAGGATTGTTACGTCCAATCACCTTATTCCCCTTCCCAAAACAACCCTTGTTTGAATTGGCCGACCAAGTGAAAGGCATCCTGAGTGTGGAATTGAACAGCGGACAAATGATCGAAGACGTTCGTTTAGCCGTACACGATAAGGTGCCCGTAAAACACTTCGGACGCACCGGCGGTATCATCCATACCCCAGAAGAAATATTGGAAGCATTAGAAAATAATATCATTTCAGATGGAAGTATTAGACATTATAAAACCCGAGAACCAAGTCTTTTGTAAGTCGAAACTCATGACCGACACCACCCTGACCTATTGTCCGGGGTGCGGTCACGGGACTGCACATAACATCACCATGGAGGTGATTGAAGAAATGGGCATCGCCGAAGATACCATAGGGGTGGCACCAGTAGGATGTTCGGTTTTTGCCTACGAATTTATGGATGTCGATATGACACAAGCGGCACACGGCCGTGCTCCCGCTGTTGCAACGGGAATCGCGCGCACTTGGCCGGAAAAATATGTTTTCACCTATCAGGGGGATGGTGACCTTGCCGCTATTGGTACGGCCGAGACCATCCATGCCTGCAACCGAGGGGAGAATATTGTTATCATTTTCATAAACAACGGTATTTACGGAATGACTGGCGGACAAATGGCTCCTACTACTTTGGAAGGTATGCGTACGTCCACCTCCCCTTATGGAAGGGAAATCCATAGTATGGGATCTCCCATCAAGATGTCGGAATTGATTGCTCACTTGCCTGGCACCTATTACGTAACCCGGCAATCGGTGCACACCCATAAAAATGTGCGCAAGGCGAAAAAAGCTATCCGAACCGCCTTCGAAAACACCCGATTGAAAAAAGGGGTCTCTTTTGTGGAGATAGTTTCCAACTGTAATTCAGGTTGGAAAATGACCCCCAACGATTCCAATATATGGATGGAAGAGCATATGTTCCCCTACTATCCGCTTGGAGATATCAAGGTAAATGGACAACTAAAACAATAAGCATGACACAGGAAATCATAATTGCCGGATTTGGAGGACAAGGCGTCCTTTCTATGGGTAAGATTTTAGCCTATGCCGGCATGATGCAGGATGAAGAAGTAAGCTGGATGCCTTCCTACGGACCTGAAATGCGCGGGGGTACGGCCAATGTGACCGTAATATTGAGCGACGACCGTATCAGTTCCCCTTACCTTAAAATATATGATACTGCTATCATTTTGAACCAGCAGTCGATGGATAAGTTTGAAAAACGCGTAAAACCGGGAGGAACCCTGATCTATGACCCCAACGGTATTACCCACCATCCTACACGCACCGATATCGATATTTATCAGGTGGAAGGAAGAAAGATTGCCTCCGAGATGGGTAATAATAGGGTTTTCAACATGATTATTTTGGGCGCTTTCTTGAGAATCAAACCCGTGGTTCGCATGGAAAACGTTATGGAAAGTTTGAAAAAATCCCTTCCCGAACGCTACCATCATCTGCTGTCCTTAAATGAAGAAGCCTTTTTGAAAGGAATGAAAAGCATACATTCTTATGATGTGCATGCTGAAAGCCTTTCCGAAATGGTTTAGTGTCTTCGGACAATAAAAGCGGTTCTTCCGCACTCACTTTTAATGTATTTGTTATGAGGTTACAAGTAAACGACTTCATGACCCCGACGGTCCTTTCAGCGGAAGGCTCCACTCCCGTTGGCGAAATCCGAAATATGATGAAACGCAACGGAATACATGCCATCCCTATTACGGATCAAATGCCCGATGGTGAATGGCATATTCAGGGGATTGTCACCGCAACCGATCTTTGCAGGAAGGTTGATGAAACCTTACCCATTTCAGAGGTAATGACCGATTGTAGGGTACATGTGATTTCCGGCAATATGGGAGCACAAGCAGCCGCAAAAACCATGTTGAAAAACAATTTGCATCACCTTGTAGTGATGGAAAATGGAAAAATGATCGGAATGGTCAGTTCCTTGGATTTTGTGAAGCTCGTATCAGAGTACCTTCTCGAACCCAAACTGATTGTGGAAACCTAAGTTTTTTCAATTAGTGATTATCCATTAAAAATGAAAAATGGGGAAACAGTGTTCTATCTCCCCATGGAATTGAATTGTGCCTAATTATCAGTTGTTGAAAGTTGTATGGGGTAAACCTTCAACCTCATACCCTCAAAATCTTCTCCATCGCCTTGCCTTTGGCGAGCTCATCGATCAGCTTGTCTAAATACCGTACCTTTTGCATCAGTGGGTCTTCAATGTCTTCTACCCTGTAGCCACAAATAACTCCAGTGATTTTAGTAACGTTGGGGTTCAATAATGGTGCCTGATCGAAAAAGTCTTCGAAGTTCGTTTTGTCGGCAATATGCTTTTCCAATGCCTTTTGGTCATAACCTGTTAGCCATCGAATGATGGTATCCACTTCCTCTTTGGTGCGGCCTTTCTTTTCTGCTTTTGTGATATAGTGCGGATAAACACCAGATACCGCCATGGTATAGATTCTATGCTTTGTCATCTTATTATCTTATTTATATCCCCCTTTTTTATAATTCTTCATGAGTTTACCAAACATCTTATCCTTCCGGCGCTTCTCTATTACATCGGCCTCGTAATGCTCCTGTTCCCGTTGCATCCGTTGGTAATTTTCATAAGCGTTGGCTTCTAGGCTTCCATTTTCCAGTGCCTCCAGTATTGCACAGCCAATTTCATTTCTGTGGGTGCAGTCCTTAAATTTACACTTTTCCGCCAATTCCGCGATGGCATCAAATGTAGTTGCAAGCCCATGGGTTGAATCGGTTAGACCCACCTCCCGCATTCCTGGATTGTCTATAAGTAAACTACCATTTTCCAGTACATGCAATTCTCGATGGGTAGTAACGTGCTTTCCCCTTTGAGAATGTTCGCTGATTTCGTCTGTTTTTACCAGCGAGGTCCCCATCAGCCTATTCACCAAACTTGATTTCCCAACGCCAGAAGAGCCCAACAAACAATAAGTCTTTCCTTTTTGGAGTTCCGCTTTTATAGTATCAATACCCTCGGACGTTTCATTGCTGATTGGATAAATCGGAATGTCTTTCAAGCGGTTTTGAAGGCTACTAAATAGTTGGTTCAGTTCTGATTTTGAGATCAAATCAATTTTACTTAAAAGTACCACGGGGGTTACTTTGGAGGCATGGCAGAGGGTGAGGTAGCGTTCGATACGATTGATGCTAAAATCACGGTTCACAGCCTGCACAATAAATGCTGTATCTATATTGGTAGCGATGATCTGGGGCTCTCCCTTCTTACCCACCTGTTGTCGCTCTAAAACAGACTTCCTAGGAAAAACCGCATGAATAAGGCCTTTTCCTTCGTCATATTCCGAAAAGGCGACCCAGTCGCCCACAGCGGGGAAGTCATAGCGGCTTTGAGCCGTATACCTCAAGTTGCCCAGAATCTCTGCCTCCCATTCCTTTTCGGGTGTTTTGAGGATGTAGCGTTCCTTGTGCTCGGCGATCACTCGTCCCATGGAAAATGAATCCAAACCATTATGGTGTCTATAGTGCTCCAATTCGGAAGTAAAACCAAGATCTTTTAATTTCATTTGTTCCTTTATGATTTTTTCATTTTGAGAAGTTCCAATAATATCTCTTCCATTAAAAACCCGTTTTATTGAACACTGCTTTAAAAGTTTTCATCAAAATGTACATATCCAATTTCCATCCCTTATTCTTGAGATACAGTCGGTCGTAACGCATCATCTGATTGTGGGTGGTGGCACTTCGAGGGCCTACTTGCCAAAGCCCTGTGATCCCAGGTTTCACGCTTAATCGCAATTGGCGATCGGTATCCTTCAACATACTAGTAAAGTTTCTATCCAGGGGCCTAGGACCTATCAACGCCATTTCACCCTTAACCACATTCCAAAACTGCATAAGCTCATCAATGCTATATTGTCTGGCAAATCGACCCAATGCTCCCGTTACCCGCGGATCCCGTTGGAAACAACCAAATGCGTCCCATTCCTTAGCCATCAATGGGTCGGAAACCAAAATCTCCTTTAAAATGACATCTGAATTTGAAACCATGGTTCGCAGTTTCCATATTTTGAAGGGTTTCCCCAGATGTCCGATTCTTTCTTGAGAATAAAGAATCTTGCCGGGATATCGCAACCGAATCATCCATCCAAATCCGTACACCAATGGTAAGGATAGTAGCAGTAATGGTAGGGCGATAAGTCTTTCAATTAAGGAGCGCATGGGCATTGAGAATTAGGCGATAGAATGCGCTCAAATCATGATTCGTTCAATCTCGAACGCTTCACAATAAGTAATATCATGTACCAGGGTATACGGATACTGGTGAAACGATCGTATGTAATCCGGTTGCATGTATTGCTTATTACTTTGGGAGTGATGCATTCGGATTTGTGCGATTTTAGAAGCCAATTCTTTCTCGCTCAATTCAAAAAAATAATTGGGTTGAAACCTAAGGTCATTACTAACAATCGCATAGTTCAGGATACTCAATTTTTTCCTTCTGGCGGCAGTAATAGTTAGCTGATGTGTTAGAATATGTTCCTGATGGGTATCATGAGGACCATGCGTTAGTATCAAATCGATAGCGTGTTGCGACAGATAGGCTTCAATATCTTTCATGATACTATCGAAGTGCTCCATGGTAATTCCTTTTTCATTACGAATCTTTAGAGAATCATAGCGAATCCCCGCTAGTGCCATTTCCGCTTCCCGAATCCGCTGTCCGTTGGAAGTAGCATCTCCATTCGAACCTACACTTAAGACAAAAAGGTGAATTTTGGAAGTTTCAGCATGCCGATTGAGAAATCCAAGACATCCGTATTCAATATCATCCGGATGAGCCCCGATTGCCAATATATTTTTGAATTGCATAGAATAAACTATTTTGGGCATAATTACCCTTTCTAACTTAAAGGTATGAAATTTTAAAAGCTTCCATTACGGGTTTCCTCTTATTGGATCCCATTAAAATAAACAGACCGGAAGTAAATCTTTTCAATCCATTGGTTTCGATAAAGATTCTAGAAGTAGTCAATACACCTGTTGCCTCCTGTTACTTGCTAACCAATAACCGAAAATCATCATATAATCAACCGAACACCGCCCAAGTCTTCAATTTTATAGGGGAATTTATCTCCGGGAGAACCAATGAACATAAAGTTTACAGGGATATTCCATTTTTTTGAAAGGGCATTGATTTTTTTAGGTGAGAAATCACCTTCTTCCACCACAAACTCAATGTCTATCTGGGGATATTCTCGATCCAAAAATTGAATTTCCTCGGCCAATTTTTCTGGCACCGCCACCTTCGCATTTTTAAGAATTACGATTTTAAGTTTACGGGTGTGTTCATTTCCTGTAATGTATAACATCACTTTATTTAGGGTAGCGATATCATCCCCTTTGGTGAAAAACACAAATTCCTGAGAATTTATTTTATTGATGGTTCGCTCTATTTTACGGTCCAAACGATAGAAGAAGCGCCGGATGGGAATAAAAATGGCATCGATAATTTTTAGGAGGACCTTCAACAGCATGGTTCGGTTGAGCATCACCAAAACAAATAGCATGGAAGGCACAAAGTAATAGAGAAAGACGGTCACGTTACTGGGCAGATTCCCTTTTGGAGGCATAAGAATATTCCCAATTAATGCAGTTACCACCGCACCAATTGCAAACACCACGGAGAACCATGTGGCTTTCTCGGGTCGTGGTAATTTGGTCCTTTTTACTTTCAATAAGATATTCCCAACACCGAAGAGCGCCATGACCGAAAGGAAAGACAGGGTGTACACTCCAGCCAATAAACCTACATTTCCTCCGGTAATCAATAAAACGGAAATACACATCAGGAAAAAGAGAATGATAATTCTGTATGAACTACCCCTGTTGTTTTTCTTTAGAAAGAAGGGGGGCATAATCCTGTCGAGGGTCATCCGTTCCAACAAACCAGAAACCCCCACAAAGCTAGTCAACACAGCCCCACTCAGCACCAAAAAAGCATCGATGGAAATAAGTGTGGCCAAGCCCTCTCCCCCAACATGGTTTCCCATTTCCACCAGTAAGGTTTCCTGATAGGTGCTACTATTTAGAAGGGGCATGGCGAAAAGTGCCAATGCAAAAACCGCCATCAAGGGATTGATGACACTCACGATAGCCCACATATTCCTCAAGGTTTTGGGAAATACTCCCTTCTTCTGTTCCTCCACAAAGTTGGCAGAACTCTCAAAACCCGAGACCCCAAGCATAGAGGCCGCAAATCCCAAGAATATTGCTTTACCAATTGAGCCGTTTTCTGCAATGGGAGTCTCCCAGTTTTCGATCCAAACAGAAAGATCATTTTGTAATAAATAGTAGATAATGAATCCGCTCAAGAGCAGCAGGGAACCCAAGTGTATGAGAAAGATTCCTAAGGCTACTCGGGCCGATTCTGTAATTCCTCCTATGGTAAGCAATGCAAAAATGGCCAAAAGTCCCATGGTAGTCCAAATGATGGGCATGGGCCGAATCAAATGATGGAGGTAATGGATAGCCTCATTAGCAGAAATAACGGCGGTCGCCATATAGGAGAGTATGGTCAAGGTGGCCGCAAAGGAGGCGGTCGACTTGCTGGTGGTGTTTAGTAGCGCATTGTATGCCCCACCATTGAGTGGAAGCGCACCCACTACTTCTCCATAGATTTTACGAAAAAGGAAAAGCACCAAGGAGACAATCAATAACGTAATCCAGGCATATTGTCCGGCAAAGGCAATGGAGAGGGCAGACACATACAGTACTGAGGAACTGATATCGTTTCCGCAAATCGCGGTAGCGTAGAGCTGATTCAGCTTTTTATAAGGTGCATTCATCGAAATGAATCTTGCGGGATTCGCATGAACGACAGTTTTCATGTCGTATTTAGAACTCCCCTTTTGTTCGTACTCCTTGGGTTTTTATTTCCCATCTAGGAATCGATTATATAGAATAAAGGTATAAAATTCTCACTGGTTAGTGGAAGTTTTAACGTCCCGATTTTTTAAGGAAAGTAGTTTTCAATTCGATTTGAGTAACCAATTGCCGTAAAAGATACCCACTGCTTTTAAAGGACTTTTAATCCTGTTTATGGGACGTTTCGATAATACTTCCGCCGCAACCAAAACGCCACCCGAACCAATAAGATAAGGGCTGGCACTTCTACCAAAGGGCCAATGACTCCAGCAAAGGCTTGACCGGAGTTAAGGCCAAAAACCGCAATGGCCACAGCGATAGCCAACTCAAAATTATTCCCCGCCGCCGTAAAGGCGATGGAAGCGTTTTTATCGTATTCGGTGCCCATGGCTTTGCTGAAGAAAAAGCCAATCAAAAACATCAAGGAAAAATAGACCAATAATGGGATGGCGATTCGCACTACATCCATTGGGATTTCCACAATCAATTCTCCTTTTAGGGAGAACATTACCACAATAGTAAACAATAGGGCTATTAATGTCATTGGAGAAATGGTTGGGATGAAATGCGTCGTATACCACTCCTCGCCTTTCCATTTCACTAAAAAGTACCTGCTCAGCAACCCCGCCAAAAAGGGAATCCCTAAATAAATGGCCACACTTTCTGCAATGGTCGCTATGGATATGTCTACGATAGCCCCTTCAAAAC
>CAZOSF010000038.1:0-24319 GCA_964582415.1 uncultured Alteromonas sp. | reverse complement strand
AGGATCACCGAAGGTAATCTATAACGTCACCGTTACAACCTAAAGGCTTATGAACTTAATTGGCATCACCACTTATTCCCATATGCAATATGCCCCCATTTCGCATTACCGCTTTCGACTATATCCAACAACTTCACCACCTGCCCTAAAACCAGTACGTCACCAGTAGAACTGGTGTTTCGAAAATCGGAATTACCAATAACTCCTTTTCGAACGGTCATCGCTTTATCAAGAACAATCAAATTAGTTTTCGTCACCGAAGGCTCTCCAACTATTAATATTGGCTCCTCTGGAAATCCCTTCGTATTCTCATAAGGATTGTAATATTTGTACCCATTTGATTCCTCAATCTGCACGTATCCCTTTTTAGGGAAGTAGGCATTCATGTTGGTAAGTGCTTTATGATAATACTCCCCTTTTTTCCCATAGTTGGCAACGTATCCCCGGTAGGATTTGAAGGAGTTTGTATTTCGGGCAGCATAAAAATAGATACTGTCGGTTGCCCGTTCCAAATCCTTAAGTTGTTGATCGGTAACCCCATAGAGTGAGTCGATGGTTCTTTTCTGAGAGACCAAGGTGTCGTTTTTTGCTTGCAAACGCATTTCACTCGCTTTCAAGTCGTATGATTTTTTAACTACCATGGCAAAGAGTCCAATGATGGCAAAGGTCAATATGGTGACTAATAATCTAAATTTCATAGGTCCTTTAGTTAACGTTAATATGAGAATGCCGTTTTGAACGAATCAAAACAACAATCAATAATGCCAGCAACACAAAAAATCCACCAGCTGCAAAACTGGCGATATAGTTCGCCGGATTGAAAACCAAAAAGGTTATGGAAGCGATGGCAAAAACCCCCATAAGAATCATAAAGAATTTTATCACGAATTCGACATCCTTTGAATTCGCCTCCATACCATATACATTGATGGTTTTTCGGTCTCCGATGGTAACGTCTCCCTGCGTTTCTATTGAGGTACCGGATACTGTATTTTTTTGATTACTTGTTTCAACCATAGTAAGGTATGTTAGAATGCAACTATTGCGCAACAGATTAACCATCTCCCAAGGTGAAGTCGCCTCCCCCTTTGATGTTTACATCTTTCATAATATTCTTTTCATCAAAATTGCCCAGACCGGGACTTTTGTCTCCGATCTTTATGTTTCCACCCACTTCAATATTTGCCCCTTCAATAACATTCTTTCTGGTTATGACATTTTTCATCGATGGGTTTGGTTTTTTTGACTCCTCGATCCAAAGCGATAATTCTTTTCGAAACGTTTCGTCATTTGCCAATTGTGTCATGGCATCATTCACTTCTGCTTGAACTTCCGGTGAATCCGGTTGGTCTTGCAATTTTTGGATCAGAGGCTCCTGATTGCCTTTTTTGAACCATCCACGAACCCAGGAGACCGATTCGGTAACGAAATCGTCTATGGCAGTATTCACCGCCTTATTCTTAACACAGGTGTTTACCAATAGCCCTAATCCTATCGTAATCAATTCCATGAAAGCTCTTTTTTTCGGATAATAAATTGAATGAATCCCTTACTCTTTCCCAATGATAAAAAGGGATGCCAATCAACCCAAAAAGGGTCTGATAAGAAAGTCCGTGTAGACATAAATCTCGATTAGTTAGCTGGTTATTAGAAGTTAATTTAGTTAAAAATCTGAATATCAATATGCTTTGTGCTACTATTCCTACTTAATACCAAGGAGACAACAGGGCTTCCTCCACCATCAACTCAATAGTGTTTCCTCTAAATACACTAAAAAGGGATCTTTAGAATCTTTTGGCTGAAACAAACTGTTATATACCCTCACGGCGCGGTCATAACATTGCATACGATAGCGAATCCCTGCCTTTTCGGTCAGCTTTTTATAATATTCCTTAGACTCTTCCAATAGATTCAAATAAATTCCAGCCTCGGCAATTGTTGCTATCTTATTCGGTATGGGGTAAAAATATAACAAGGCCGCCTCTCGCGCCTTCTTGGCATAGTCCCGCATCTCCATTTTGTTTAAATCTAGTTTAGCATACATAAAAGCAATTTTAATGGCTGTCGTAAACACCTGTTCTTCGTCTTGCTTTTCAATTGCCAGCCCATTGGCCTTTTTAAAGGATTTAAGTGCACTTTCACCCTCTTTCCGAAGTTTACTATTCAAATACCTATTTCGATACAGCTCTCCCAATTTCTCCTGAAGATCGGGATCGCTATCAATTTCATTATGGCCCTTCAGGTTTTTCATCGCGTCTTCTCCCCTACCGACTGCTTCCTGAGCATTGATTAGCTTTAAAAAGTGCTCTTCATCCAACTCTTTCAGTTTCGGTTCCAGACTAGCGATAATAGATTCATAATCTTCAACATTTTTCGGAAAATAACTGAGGACTATATTCTCCGACATTTGGGTTTTAAAAAAGGGAGTTTGCACGCAAGGCTGATCGTTCTCGTCTACATATTCGGCCGCTCGTTTCGGAACCTCTTCGAAGATATATTCCACTACGTCCATGATAGATACCTCGGGGTCGGTAAACGGACGCCTATGTTCTCCAGACATGACTTCCAGTAGACATTTGGTAAAAAAACTTTCATTTTCTGCACCATACGACTTTTGGTCATCCTGACAGGAAGCCATCACCCAAACGCCATGGTCGTCATTCAGTTTCTGTGCCATGCCATATAACCCTTCGATACCCGTTTGAATCATTCCTTCAGCATGGCAGCAATCCAAGAAGAGCACTAATTTACTCGAGGGAAGGGCGTTGATTTTGTCTTTGAGTTCATCCGCATAAACAACGGTTTGTTTATAGTTTTCCAAGGTTACGCCATAGGGTTGAAGAAAAAATTTATGTCCATCCAATCTCCCTCCATGACCAGAATAATAAAACAGGATGGTAGCATCTTCGTCTGTTTTCTCCTTCAAATCATCAAATGCCTTCAATATATTTTCTCTGTTGGCCTTTTTATCGGTGAGAACGATCACGTTCTCTGCAGGAAACCCGACCCGATTTTTATCGATTAAGGTGTTGTATAAATTATTGGCATCCTTTACGGTATAGGGCAAATCGTCTCCCACACCAATAATCAAGGCATAATTATTTTCTTGGTTTTCCATAGGTTATCCCAGCCAATTGGCCGTCTACAAATTACTTTTAATGTCGTTTTACCTTAGAATGTAGGTCGGGTTATTTCCAAAAGTCCATTACTTTTTGAAAAGATTCTGTATTGAGAAGGGGCTTGAAATGTATGTCGTGCTGAAAGGTCTTTGGGATGTATCGTTTTCCATCAGCAACGGCCTCCATGAGATGATCAATTGCCTTTTGCGGCTCATTCTTTGAAGCATAAAATTGGGCGAAACTGTAATCAATGCTTCCGTATTGGTAAGGCCCACGCATCTGCTCCAACTCCTGAAGATATGCCTGTGCATCCGTTTCATCTCCCGTTTTTAGTGCTGAAATCGCCAGATACGTATACATTTCTATATCCCGATCATCAACAATGAGCGTTTTCATTCTTTTTTTAGCCTCCTCATATTGACCATCAAAATAAAAAGCAAAGGCCAATAATTTTTTTTCACCCGATGTAAGGGTACCATGATTTTCCAATAAGGAATCTATTAATTGCTTCAGGAAGTTTTTGGCAGTAGCCGCTTCACCTTCTATCATAAAATCTTTAGCAGTATAGAGTAGTAGGGAATGCCATCGTTCGCGAGGCTGTGTTAATTTGATATTGGCTAAGACATCAGACACCTTATCCACTCTATTTAAATCCACATAGGCATTTATCAAAGCATCTTTTATATACTCGAATCCCGGTTGTTGCTCATAGGAAGCAAACATAGCGACGACCTTCTCGGGATGTCCCAATTCAAGGTCGGCCAATGCTTTTATATAATTTCTAAACTCGCAGAACCGACATTTTGTTAGATCCATATCTTTCATGGAAAGAGTGTTGTATATGGTATCCACATCCTCTGGACGATTCACAAACTGAAGTGCCAATACCATGGCTGTACTATTGTTCTGAAGGTCGAAGGGCTCCAGCTCGTATTCGTTCTTGAAATAATTATAGGCGTTTCGATTATTACCTTTTAAAAGGGCTTCGTACCAATTGAGAAGATTTACCTGGCGTTTATTGTTGCTGGTCTCTTTGGATAAAATGGTAAAAAGGGAGTCGACCCTTGCAAATTCGTTTCGATTGTAGTAGTATTCGAGACGGTCTATTTTCGCTTCATAAAAATCGGGGTCGGAGGCAATGGCATCATTCAATAGTGTGAGATACTCTGGATCTGAAGGTGTATATTTTGTTCGAGCTTCCAATAACAATTGATACGCCTCGTATTTGGGAGGCATTTCATCGTAGATATAACTTTTATCCCCTTCGGTTATCAAATACCCCAATATTTCCTGCTTCAATTCTTCGATGCAGTCCAGCGGACTTTCAGGGTCGCAATCTACCGGCTCAAATGAAATTAAGGTCGTGGTAAGATTCTCGTCCAAAATAGAACATTGTAACAAGAGCTTTCCGCCACTTAGGTAATAAGTTCCATTGATTACTTTTGAGGGTTTTAAGTAATCCTTCAAAATGCTGTTATCACCGGAAGGAACCATAGAGGCCTCGATAGCGCCAGTATATTCTTCGACAATTTTTGGGGAGATAACTTGACCCACTTTGTTTTGGGTAATTCCATGCATTATCCAATCTACCGCCATTTTACCCACAACGTCTAAATCGGATTGCATAGTATTGTTTTCAAAGGGAAGGACCGCAATTTTATTTCCTTTTTCAACTTCCAATACAGAGGATAAAAGCCCTGTACTCTGTGAATCGCCGAATTTTGCCTTGATGATTAGAGAGGCAGAAAATACGGTTACCGCTGTGATAATCATCAAAAAGGTAAAGTACATTTTGTTGAAAGAATTGCGAAATTGAATCTTCGCTAGCAACCCCGTTGATTTCTCTTCTAAATCGATACCCTGTTTGGAAGTGGCCCTTTTCTTTGAAGCAATTGACGGATTGGAAACGACCTTGTCATTCTCGAGTGTTTTTAAGCGATATTTCCAAAGCAAATAGACGTAAACGGGAAATCCAATCAACAAAATCAATAGTAGATAGGTCATGGAAATCTTTGGTAGGCCAAAAGGCTCCCACAGGATTGCAAAAACCTGAATCAATACCCAGCTGGACACAACATAAATAGAAAGATCTTTGAAGACCTTCTTCTCATTGCATTCATGAAAGAAATCCTTGAAATCCATAGTCCTCTGATGCAACTACCCCAAAGCGGATCAGAATAGGTTGTTTTGTTAGTTGGTTATTTTTCACTAATATAGTAATAATTAACTCTAAAACAGATAACAATGGCAACCAAGAAAACCAAACCAACCGCGAAGTCTGGAGCAGGTTCAAAATCTGCCCCTTCAAAGGGTGCCGGTGCATCCGGGTCCAAAAGGGCGACTTCTAAGGGTGGTATTGACCCTCAGAGAGGAAGCTAGTCCTCTAAAGGTATCCCCATATCTGTACAACCTACTGTTAATGAAACTTGATTTTTAAGTCGAGAACCACATAAGAATCGAACAAAAAAAGGCTAAAACGTAACGTTTAGCCTTTTTCATTTTGTGAGGTTTTTTATTTTGAAATACTTTTCCTACAAATATTGTGTCGAAGTGTAACGCCTAATCCACATTATCATGTAGAAAGGAATTATTGGAACGCAAGTCGATATCATCATCCTCTGTATTCACTGAAGTTCGGGATAATTTCGTGTCTTTCGTATCGGTATCATCCAATTCCACTCCTGCCCGTTTGTAGGCCGGTTGTTTTTCCAGCTCATCAATTTTCGAAGCACTGTTCCGGAACTTGTAATTGAATTCCTTCATCTTACGTTTGCGTTCTTCTGTGCGATCACTCAATAATTTAGAAATAGGGGAATTCAACGGATCGGCAGGTTCCTCTGGTGCCTTTACCTTTTCAGGTGTATCAATTACTTTGGTTTCAAACTGTAACTCTGCTTCAGCAGCCACATCGGTTTCTACTTCTTTCTTGACGGGTTTGGCCTGATTCAATCGCACTTCCATATCCTCATAATCGTCCAGGGAGTACCTTTTAACTCCATCTTTGGAATGTTCGGTGACCGGCACCACTTCCGTCACTTCTACTTCGATATCCTCCAAGTTTTTAACGACCAATTCCGGCTCCGTTTCTTCTTCCTGGTAAGCGACAGATTTACGTTCAGGCATTTGCGTATTAATAGGCAGGTCGAACATCAAAATCTGCTCCTCCTCCAACACTTCATCAGAGGAATCATCGACGTCCAGCTCAGTAACCGATTCTACGTGTATTTCTTCTTCCTCTGGTTCTAGAATAACAAATTCGCTTACTTCCATTTCATTGATTTGGAGTTGTTGAAATTCTGCCAAGAAATGGATGTCGACCGAGGTAGAGTCCACCGGTAGATTCTTTATAAAATCGGTGGTTTCTATATACCCCTCGAATGGGAGTTCCAATGTATCTTCTACAACTGGAGCAATAGTGCTTACTTTTTCTTCGAAGTCTTCTTCAAACAAGGTATGTCTAATTACCGGCTCTTGTTTCGGGCTTTCTTTTTCTTTTAGAATCTGTTTCTTAGGTGCCACCAAAGGTTTTTCTGAAAGTAATTCCTGTTCCGCCTTTTGCTCCTCCTCAAGGGTGTGAATGATTCTTTTAGATTCTGTATTGACAATCTCATCCTGTTGTTCCGCATTGAAACCGGTCGCAATTACCGTAATAGCGATGGCGCCATCAAGACTTTCATCTTCTCCAACCCCCATGATGATGTTTGCGCTATAGCCCGCCTCTTCTTGAATGTGGTCACTGATTTCACCAATCTCATCAATCGTGATTTCTTCAGAACCAGAAACGATAAGCAGCAATACGTTTTTAGCCCCGGTAATTTTATTATCGTTCAACAATGGAGAATCCAAGGCCTTGGCAATTGCCTCTTTGGCTCTATTGGAACCAATGGCGGTGGCACTTCCCATAATCGCTGTACCAGAATTTGCCAACACAGTTTTGGCATCCCGTAAGTCGATATTTTGCGTGTAGTGATGGGTAATTACTTCTGCGATTCCACGAGCAGCAGTGGCCAACACCTCATCGGCCTTCGAGAAACCAGCTTTAAATCCTAAATTCCCATACACCTCTCGCAGTTTGTTGTTGTTGATCACGATCAAGGAATCAACATTCTGACGCAATTTCTCTACCCCAGCCATTGCTTGTTCATTTCGAATTTTCCCTTCAAACTGAAAAGGAATGGTAACAATCCCAACAGTAAGGATGTCCAATTCTTTGGCCATACGAGCGATAATAGGAGCAGCTCCCGTACCGGTTCCACCTCCCATACCAGCAGTAATGAAAATCATCTTCGTATTGGTCGACAACATGCCTTTGATGTCTTCCACACTTTCCATGGCAGCTTCTTCACCAATTTTAGGGTTTGCACCAGCTCCCAATCCTTCTGTTAAGGAAACTCCTAATTGAATTTTTATCGGAACCGGACTGTTTTCGAGTGCTTGTGAATCGGTATTACAAATAACAAAATCCACTCCCTTAATCCCCTGACTAAACATGTGGTTGATGGCATTGCTACCACCACCTCCCACGCCAATGACCTTGATCACATTGGATTGGTTTTTTGGCAGGTCGAATGAAATGTTATCAAATTCTGTGTTGCTGCTCATAAATGATACTTTTTGTGAGGTTGTTATTTTATTCTGCGTTGTCTAGAAATTCTTTGAATTTTTCTGCCCAACGGTCAAAGAATCGTTTATTGGATTTCTCTTCCCGTTTCACTTCTTGCTGTTCTGGGGTCTCTTGTTCTTCCACAATATCTTCGGCTGGTTCCGCCTCCTCGGCAATTACAGCATGCTTTCGTTCTCTGGCATTCAAGCTGTTCAGCACCAATCCTACTGCTGTTGCGTACATCGGACTCGTAGTTTCACTATCGCTATCCCCAGCTAAATGCTCATTGGGATAACCAATGCGAGTATCCATTCCCGTGATATATTCCACCAATTGCTTCAGGTGTTTTAGTTGGGCGCCCCCACCTGTCAACACGATACCTGCAATTAGTTTTTTCTTTTGCTCTTCGTGACCGTAATTTTTTATTTCGAGGTACACCTGTTCAATAATCTCTACCACACGAGCGTGGATGATTTTTGAAAGGTTTTTAAGAGTGATTTCCTTTGGTTCCCTTCCTCTCAAACCCGGAATGGATACAATCTCATTATCCTTGTTTTCTCCTGGCCATGCAGAACCAAATTTTATTTTTAGGAGTTCTGCCTGTTTCTCTATGATGGAACAGCCTTCTTTAATGTCTTCAGTAATCACATTCCCACCAAAGGGTATCACCGCCGTATGACGAATGATACCGTCTTTGAATATGGCCAGATCGGTTGTTCCCCCACCGATATCGATCAGGGCAACCCCAGCCTCCTTTTCCTCTTGGCTTAGTACCGCATTGGCTGAAGCCAAAGGTTCTAGGGTAATTCCAGAAAGTTCCAATCCTGCACTTTTTACACAGCGGCCAATATTTCGAATGGAAGATACCTGTCCAACCACTACATGGAAATTCGCTTCAAGCCGACCTCCATACATCCCAATGGGCTCTTTGATTTCAGCCTGACCATCTACTTTATAATCCTGAGGAAGTACATGAATGATCTCTTCTCCAGGAAGCATGACCAACTTGTGGACTTGGTTGATCAAGCGTTCGATATCGTCTTCATTGATAACCTCATCGCTATTAGGACGGGTGATATAATCACTATGCTGCAGACTGCGTATGTGCTGTCCCGCTATTCCTACTACCACTTCAGAAATCTTCATCCCTGAGGAGGTTTCAGCGTCTTGCACTGCCTGTTGTATGGATTGAATCGTTTGGGTTATATTGTTCACCACACCTCGGTGAACCCCTAAACTTTTCGATTTCCCTATTCCAAGAATCTCCATCTTGCCGTATTCATTTTTTCGGCCAATCATAGCCACAATTTTTGTGGTTCCTATGTCTAATCCTACGGCGATGTTACTATTCTCCATGTTTTCCTATTTTGTGGCGACCACCTGATTCCCAAATCGTAAATCCACCAAGCGGTATTCAGTAAGCTTATTGTCTTTTTTCAGTTTTTGAAAAAAAGCCTTGAAATTTTGAAATTTCTTGGCCATTTCCTTGGGCCCTCCAAACTGGATTTTAAAATCCAACTCCCGCAGCGTCAAGAGTACGTTCCCTTTCTTGTCTTGGGTAAGCCCTGTAACCAGTTGTTTCATAAATGGATCTGCATCAATCTTTAGTAACAACGGGGTTAATTCAGTAAAGTTGTTTTCCGAATATCCTGTAACTAACGGCACCCTAGCGGAATATACTTCTGAAAGGGGCATTTTTTTTCCGTCACTGTCTATGTAATAACTGGCTGAACCGGCCACCCGAGCAATGGGATTTCGCTGTTCAATTCGAGCCCCCAAAATTCCGTCAATTGTCACAAAAACCTGAGCGTCACGCACCATTGGATTCTGTAACAACCTGCTTTCCATCTCATTCAAAACTAAAGTTTCTTTAGGGATGCTCGTAATGGTGTCATTATTTTGTATTAACAATTTATTAACCGCATTTGTGGTAATAAATGGGCTGTTATCATCGGTAAAACGGACATCTATATCGGTCAGGGTGCGCTTTTTATTTCGGTCGACCGAAAAGCTGAACAAAAAACCTACCAACACCAATAAAATCAACAGTCTAATAAGTTTCCAATTCCAATTCATGCGCTTAAAATTTTAGTTACTTTTCGCACTTCCTCCCCAATATCGCCTGCCCCAACCAACAGCTGAACCCTACAGGTAGAATACTTCATTTTTTCTGCCATTTCTTCCTTGGTAATCAAGGCCTTTTTGGGGTGTTCCATTTTACTCAATAACCAGTCCGAGGTCACCCCTTCCAAAGGTTCTTCCCTAGCTGGATAAATATCCAGTAGATAGACCTCATCGAACTGTGACAAACTCTTGGCAAAGCCTTCTGCAAAATCTCGGGTTCGACTGAACAAATGCGGTTGAAAAATAATGAGCTTGCCATCTTCAGGATACATTTCCTCAACGGCTTGATAAAGAGCATTCAATTCGGTGGGATGATGGGCATAGTCATCGATTACAATTCTTGATTCGGACTTAATACGATAGGAAAATCGTCTCCGAACACCTTGAAAACTGAATAAAGCCTTGGGCAGGCTGGGTAATGGGGTTCCCGCTAAAATAGCCATGCCCAAAGCTGTTACCGCATTTTGTAGGTTATGATGTCCGGGCAGTAAAAATTTAAGATCATTTAATGTTAGTTCTGGAGTTTTGAAGTCGAAGACGTACACCCCATCCTCGATCCGGATGTTTTCTGCTGAATAATCCCCTTTCTGAGCTACCGAAACTGTTTTTCCTTCCAAAGGCAATCCCTTTTTTACAAGCACTTTTTCCTTGTCTGGAACCAAGGAGGTAAAGTCTCGAAAAGCTTGTTCCAGAAATTCGGATTTTCCATAAATGTCTAAATGATCGGCATCCATCGAGGTAACACAAGCGACATCCGGGCTTAGTTGTAAAAAGGAACGATCGTACTCATCGGCTTCCACCACCGTTATTTCTGTGCCAGTTGAGATAAAATTCGATTGATAATTCTCTGCCACGCCTCCTAAAAAGGCCGTTACCGGCATTCCTGAAGCCGCCAATAGATGACCTAGGATTGCTGAAGTAGTAGTTTTCCCATGGGTGCCTGCCACCGCCAAACAATAGGTCTCTTTCGTCACCTCCCCAAGAAATTGCGCTCGCTTGATTACTTCAAATCCTTTCTCCCAAAAGGCCTTCAGGAGTTTATTTTCTTTTTGCAAAGCAGGTGTATAGACCACTAAGCAGTTTTCAGGTGATACCTTCCAATTCTCAAACCATGTCCATTCCAAATCGTAATGAATGGCTATTCCTTCCTCCTCCAATTCCTCGGTAAGTTGGGTAGGGGTCTTATCATATCCCAATACTTCTTTCCCTTGTTTTCGACAAAAACGTGCCAAGGCACTCATTCCGATACCTCCGATTCCTAAAAACACAACACTATGTACTTGGCTCAATGTTTTCATGTACGTTTGGGGAGTAATTTTTCTATTTCGTCCGCTATCGCACGGGTTGCCATGGGTTTCGCCAGTTCTTTTATAGCATGGCCCAAAGCTTTTTGTTTCTTTTCATCTAAGATTAACTCCTTGAACATTCCTGTGAACCTGTTTTCCAATTCACTCTCCCTTAAAAGAAGTGCGGCTCCTTGATCCACGATGGCATTGGCGTTCTTCGTTTGATGGTCCTCCGAGACATTTGGGGAGGGAATGAAAATCACGGGCTTACCTACTAGACAAAGTTCAGACACCGACAAGGCCCCCGCCCTTGAAATGATAATGTCTGCAGCGGCATAGGCCAGATCCATTCTCTGGATAAAGGCCTTTACCCTAACATTTCTAGTTTCATACTTTTGAAATTCTTCATGGTAAAAGCTACCGCATTGCCATAGAAGCTGTACCCCTTGGGACTCTATAAACTCTTTGTTTTCTTCAATAAGCTGATTGATTCTTCTTGCCCCCAGGCTTCCTCCCAAAATTAGGAGGGTCTTTTTGTTGGGATCCAAATCGAAATGTTTGTAAGCTTCGGTTCGATTTCCCAAACCATCTATTAAATCCTGGCGCACCGGGTTTCCCGTAAAAACTATCTTGTCTATGGGAAAGAAGCGTTCCATATTCGGATAGGCCACACAAATCGTTTGAACCGTTTTGCTTAACCATTTGTTGGTAATTCCAGCGTAACTGTTTTGCTCCTGGATTAGGCAGGGTATATTTCGCATGGATGCCGATTTCAACAAAGGAGCACTGGCATAACCGCCTGTTCCGATGGCCACATCCGGCTTAAAGTTTTTAAGTATCTTTTTTGAAGCCAATAAACTCGACACCAATTTGATGGGAAACACCAAATTGCTCAATTTTAAATTTCGCTGGATACCGGAAATCCACAAGCCTTTGATATCAAAGCCTGCCTTCGGTACTTTTTCCATCTCCATCCGGTTTTTAGCACCCACAAACAGAAATGCTGCATCGGGGTATCGTCGCCGCAGTTCATTGGCAATGGCAATAGCTGGGTAGATATGTCCACCGGTGCCACCTCCTGATATGATAAATCTATAAGGCCTCACTTAATACATCTAATGGATTTTCTTCACTTTCATTCTTTTGGGTTACTTCCCGTTTTGCACTCACACTTAATATCATTCCCAGTGCCAAACAGGTCATCCAAATGGAGGTTCCTCCACTACTGATCAGCGGCAAGGTTTGTCCTGTTACAGGAAACAACTCCACGGCTACCGCCATATTAATCATCGCTTGAAAGATGATAGGCATACCCACACCTACCACCAATAATTTTCCGAAAAGCGAAGTACTTTTATGTACCACAATCACCAATCGGAACAATAGCAGGAGATATAAAAACAACAATGCCAAACCGCCCATCAACCCGAATTCTTCCACTATCACGGCATAGATAAAATCCGACGACGACTGTGGTAAGAAATTTTTCTGAATACTTTTCCCAGGTCCCAATCCAACTACCCCTCCAGAGGCAATAGCAATTTTGGCTTTTTCGATTTGATAGTCACTCTCCGTATCTTCCTTATCGGCAAAGCTTTCCACCCGAGAGATCCAAGTATCCACTCTGTTGGGAAACATTCCAGGGAATGCTTTGGCAGCTAAAATGAACAGGGTTAAAAACAGGATTCCAGCACCCAAAATGATTCCAAGGTATCGAATGGGATAACCCCCAATAAATACCAACACAACCACCATGGCAAAAAGTATGGCCGTTGTAGATAAGTTGGCGGGAAGAATTAATATTAAAATTAAAAATACAGGTACCCACAAAGGCAATAGGGTCTCTTTGAAGCTTAGCTCTTTTCCTTTGATACGAGAAAGATATCGCGCCACATAGGTTAACAAAACAACGGAAGCCAAGGCAGAGGTCTGAAAGGTAACCCCTACAAATGGAATTCGGATCCATCGACTGGCATTGGCGCCTTCGATGGTCGTTCCCTGACTTAAGGTGATAATTAACAACACCATTACTACCGGTAACGCAATGATGGAAAGCCCTCGGAAATAATGGTATGGGATTTTATGAACCCCATACAGTATCGCAAATCCTAAAACCAAGTGAGCAAAGTGTTTCAAAAGAAATCGCAAGGTATTTCCATCACCCCCATAGAGATAGGCCAAATTACTACTGGCACTATACACAGGTAAAAAGGAGAATAACCCCAAGAGGGCCACTACTGCCCAAATCGCGCGATCTCCTTGTATATGATGGAACAGCTGTTTCATTACAAATTCCTTACTGCATTTTTAAATTGTCTTCCTCTATCCTCATAATTTTCAAATAGATCGAAACTGGCACACGCCGGGGATAGCAAAACCGTATCACCGCGTTCTGCCAATCGATAGGCTACCTGAACAGCATCATGCATGCTTTCTGTTTCAACCATCATGTCTACCACATTCCCGAAGGATTTAACAATCTTCTCATTGTCAAGACCCAAACAAACGATGGCTTTTACCTTTTCATTTACTAAGGGAAGCAGCTGCTCATATTCATTCCCTTTATCAACCCCCCCAACAATCCAAACGGTAGGTGTCTCCATGCTATCCAAGGCATAATAGGTAGCATTGACGTTGGTCGCCTTGGAGTCATTGATGTACATGACATTATTGATTTTCAATACTTTTTCAAGACGATGTTCCACCCCTTGAAAATTCTCAAGCGATTGGCGAATGGTGTCCTTTCTAATTTTTAAAAGGGTCGCCACGGTAGAGGCAGCCATGGCATTTTTAACATTGTGGTTTCCGGTTAATCCAAGATTTGCGATTGGCATAGTAAATAGGTTATGTTTTATTTTTATTACAATATTTTGGTCTTCTACATACGCCCCTTCCTCTAATTTTCGTTCAATGGAAAAGGGTATTTTATGAGCTTTGATGGGGTGAGAGGAAAGCCATTCGGCAATCACAGGATCATCGGCATCGTAAATGAAATAATCCATTTCCGACTGATTCATCTGGATTCGAAATTTCGATTCGATGTACTGATTGAAATCGTATCCATACCGATCTAAATGATCGGGTGTAATATTGGTAAGTACTGCAATGTGAGGCTTAAAATTTGCAATACCGTCCAATTGGAAACTGCTGATTTCGAGAACATAGTAATCACCGTCGTTTTCAGCCACCTGTTGGGCAAAACTCTTTCCGATGTTCCCTGCCAAATTCACCTGAAGTCCACCGTCTTCCAAAATTCGGTGGGTGAGTGTAGCCGTGGTGGTCTTACCATTGCTACCGGTGATACCAACAAGGGTTGCGTTGGTATACGGATAGGCGAATTCCATCTCCGATAGTACAGGCACCTTTTTTTTGCGTAGGTTAAGAACAATGGGTGCCGTATCGGGTATGCCGGGACTCTTCATAACTAGGTCTGCGGAAAGGATTTTGCCTTCTGAATGGCCTCCTTCTTCCCAATCTATCTCATTATGTATAAGAACTTGTTTATAGGTTTCTTTTATTTTTCCGAAGTCTGAAACAAAGACTTCATATCCTTCTTTTTTTCCCAAGATGGCTGTTCCCACTCCGCTTTCTCCGCCGCCTAAAATCACCAGCTTTTTCATAGACTAGCGAATCTTGAGGGTTACAATGGTCATGACCGCCAGTACGAGCCCAACAATCCAAAACCGGGTAACTATTTTACTTTCATGGTAGCCCTTCACCTGATAATGATGATGTAGGGGTGACATTCTGAATATTCTTCGCCCTTCCCCGTATTTCTTTTTGGTATACTTAAACCAACTCACTTGAAGCACTACCGATAAATTTTCCATAAGGAAGATTCCACAGAGAATCGGTATAAGCCATTCCTTGCGAATGGCAATGGAAATCACCGCAATGATTCCACCAATGGTAAGACTGCCTGTATCACCCATAAACACTTGTGCGGGATAGGCATTGTACCATAAAAAGCCTATCAGGGCTCCAACAAAGGCCATAATAAAAATGGTTAGCTCACCCGTGTTTGGGATGTACATGATATTGAGATAATCGGAAAACACCACGTTCCCTGAAACCCAAGCAAAAATGGCTAATGTGACCCCAATTATGGCTGAAGTTCCAGCTGCCAAACCATCGATGCCATCTGTAAGGTTGGCGCCATTCGATACGGCAGTGATGATGAAAATAACAATGGGGATAAAAATCAGCCAGGCATATTTCTTATAGTCTTCTCCCGCCCAGGTGACCAACTTCTCATAGTTGATTTCATTATCCTTAACAAATGGCAACGTGGTGAGCAGGGTTTTCTCTTCCTTGTAGAAAACTGCGTCGGCCTGATTGGTGACGGCCTGTTCCATGGCTACAGGATCCATGATTTTACGCCGAACTGTGATATCTTCATGGAAATACATGGTTGCACCTACAATAATTCCCAGCCCTACCTGACCAAAAACTTTAAACTTGCCAGGCAATCCTGCTTTGTCCTTTTTAAACTTTTTAATGTAATCGTCTATGAAACCAATGACCCCCATCCATAGGGTGGTTACCAAAAGCATGATGACATAGATGTTTTCCAGTTTAGCAAACAAGAGCACTGGAACTATAGTCGCAAGGATGATAATAATTCCCCCCATGGTAGGTGTTCCAGCCTTTTCATTCTGACCTTCCAGCCCAAGATTTCGAATGGTTTCCCCAACCTGTTTTTTTTGAAGGATACTGATGATTTTTTTTCCGTAAACGGTTGCTATGAACAAAGAGAATATCACGGCCAGAGCAGCACGGAAACTTATAAACTGAAATAGTCCCGCTCCAGGTAGGTTATAGTTTTTCTCCAGAAAATCGAATAAATAATACAGCATCCTATTTATTTAAATCGGTTAACAGTTGGTTGACTATCTTAAAATCATCGAAATCGAAGCGCTCTCCCTTGATTTCTTGATACGTCTCATGACCCTTTCCGGCCACAAGAATAATATCGCCCTCTTCAGCCATCTGGCAGGCAGCTTTAATCGCCTGCTTTCGGTCTGTAATGGACAATGTTTTTTTATAATGTTCGGGAGAAACTCCTTTTTCCATAGCCTCGATGATGGCATCAGGATCTTCCGACCTTGGGTTGTCACTGGTTAGAATGACTTTGGTACTCAGTTGAGCTGCAATCTTTCCCATTTTCGGGCGCTTTTCGGCATCACGATCACCACCACATCCTACGACAGTAATCAAGGTTTCATTTCCTGTCCGAATGCTATTGATGGTTTCCAGAACATTTTTCAATGCATCTGGGGTATGCGCATAATCGACAATTGCTGTAATTTTTTTTGATGAAACCGCATATTGAAATCGCCCGGCCACACTTTCCAGGGCGCTCATACTTTGAAGGATTTCCAAAGGTTCCAATCCGAGCAATTCAGCGGTAGCATATATTGCCAGAGCATTGTAGGCGTTAAAACTACCAATCAGCTTCACCCATAACTCCTGACCGTTAATCTTTAGGAGCATTCCATTGAATTGGTTTTCCAGAATTTGCCCACGATAGTCGGCCATGGATTTCAGTCCATAGGAATACTTTCTTGCCTTGGTATTTTGTAACATGACCATACCATTTTTATCATCCAGGTTGGTCAATGCAAAGGCCTTCTTATTCAAAGAATCGAAAAAAGATTTCTTAACATCCCGATATTCTTTGAAAGTCTTATGATAGTCTAAATGATCATGTGAAAGGTTAGTAAAGACACCGCCTGCAAACTGGAGTCCGTCGGTGCGATGCTGATGAATCCCGTGCGAACTCACCTCCATAAAACAATAACTTACCCCCTCATCCACCATTTGACGTAAGTATTTGTTGATGGTCACCGAATCTGGGGTGGTATGTGTTGCAGGATATTCTTTGTCTCCCACTTTAATTTTTACGGTACTTAAGAGCCCAACGGAATAGCCTTCTCTTGTTAACAAATCATAAAGGAGCGTCGTCACTGTTGTTTTACCATTGGTGCCTGTCACACCTACCAATTGCAATTCTTCGGAAGGATTTTGGTAGTAATTGGCCGCCATAAAAGCCAAAGCTTGTTGGGCGTTGGCTACTTGAATATAGGTAATCCCATTAATGATGGTTTCCGGCAAGGTTTCACAAACGATGACAATAGCCCCTTGGGCACAAGCTTGCTCTATATAGGCATGTCCATCGGATAGTGTACCACGAATAGCCACGAACACATCTTTCAATCCTACTTTTCTAGAATCGAAAACAAGGTTTTCAACGGCCACCGCAGTATTGCCAATTACCTTTTCCAAAGCCACCTTGTACAATATGTCTTTTAATATGCTCATGATAAGCTTAATACAATTTTCTGCCCTTTAACAATTCTTTCCCCTGAAGGCACAGATTGCTCCTTTACCTCACCCTGCCCCTTGGTAATCACTTTTACCCCCAAGTTTTCCAATAAGGAAACAGCATCCATGCCATCCATTCCAATAACATTTGGAATGGAAGTTCGCTCTTGATGCAACTGATCGTGATAGCTTTGAAAGTCGGAAGTAATCTCTGGCAGTGGCACCTCAATTTCTTCCACTGCATCTATCAATGGGGAATCGGTATAGATTTTTTGGGCGATGCGTTTGAAAACAGGCCCTGTTACATCGGCACCGTAATATCCTTTTTTGGTACTGGGTTTATGGATTACTACAATACAGGAATACTTTGGGTTTTCCGCAGGAAAGTATCCGGAGAAAGAGGAGATGTATCGGCGACTGGAAGCCCAATCAGACATCCAATATTCGGTACGAGCCGTCCCTGTTTTTCCGGCTATTGAAAAGTGTTCGGAATACAACTTTTTACCAGTACCACGTTTTACAATGTTTTTTAAGATTGCTTGAATCTTACTCAAGGTTTCCTTGGAACAAATCTGTTCGTTGATCACTTCGGTATCGAAGGATTCCACTAATTGATTCATTTTTCGAATTTCCCGAATAAATCTTGGCTTCACCATTTTACCGTCATTGGCAATGGCGTTGTAAAACATCAAGGTTTGAAGGGCAGTCATCCTTAGATTATAACCATAGGCAATGGAAGGGAGCGCATTACGGCTCCATTTCTCATGGCCAGGTTCTGGTATTTCAGGCACCCCCTCCCCCGCTATGGGGATGCCAATGGGTTTTGTCAAATGCCATTCCTTGAAATGGTCTATGAATTTTTGTGGTTGCTCTTTGTAGTAATCATCAGCAATAGTTGCCAGCCCAATATTGGAGGAGACCTCTAAGGCCTTGGCCGCTGAAATTTTACCATGACCTTTGGTATCTGTTATGGTGCGCCCATAAAAGGGCTTACTACCCATTTTGGTATCAATGACGGTTGCCGTATCTATCACCTTATCTTCCAAGGCTGCCATCATCGCCATAGTCTTGAAAGTGGAACCGGGCTCATGGCTCTCCCAAACAGCATAATTGTATTTCTCGTAATAGGTTCCTGCCTTGGTTCGCGCCAAATTGGCAATTGCCTTGATTTCCCCAGTGGCTACCTCCATCACGATCACACATCCATGATCCGCTTCATAATCTTCCAACTGTTTCAGCAAGGCATGATGAGCAATATCTTGAATGTTCACATCAATGGTGGTGATGATATCATACCCGTCTTCAGGTTCCACTTCATTTTCATCGGAAACAGGTTTCCACTGACCTTTGGCAATCTTTTGCTTTAGCCGCTGACCATTCTTTCCTCTCAGATACTCATCGAAAGCCCCCTCAAAACCCACATCGTATTTATCTGGATCATCGAAGCGAGCATCCCCCACCAAGCGTTCCGCAATCTTCCCTAAAGGATGTTCCCTAACCGTATTTTGTTCCACGATGATACCGCCTTTGTAGGGACCCAAATTGAAGAGGGGCATATTCTTTACCTTGATATAATCCGAATACCCTAAACCACGAGCGATTAACAGATAACGGTTTTTATCAGCACGGGCTTTTCGCAAGCTGTTCTGATAGTAAGAAGCTGGACGACCCAACAAATTTGACAGTGCCTTTGAAAGAGGCACCAAGTGTTCATTAAAATTTTCAGGAGAAACAGTCACGGCATCAAATCGGATGTCGTATTTAGGTACCGACGTAGCCAAAAGGCTACCATCGTCGGAATAAATATTTCCGCGATTGGCTGGAATTGTAAAGTTTTTCGTAGTGTTCTGATGTGCCAAATCGCGGTAGTGCTCCCCATGCACAAACTGGATATCCACCAATTTGAAAATGATGAGACCGGCGAAGAGGAACATACCGCCGGCGATGAAGTAGAATCGGTTCAATATGTTCTTTTCTTCTACTGCCACGTTTTATTCTCCTTTTTGAATGATTATTTTTTGAGGCGGTGTTTCGGAGGGGTACAATCCTCGTTGTGCCATAGCGCGAATGATTCGGCTTTCCATTTTGGCCTGCATCAACTGCATGCGAACATCCACATACTCGCTCTTCAACTCTTTTACCTCATTACTGAGTCGGGCGATTTGATGTACTTTTTTATCGGCCTGGTGGGAGCTCGCAATCATTACGAGGGCGAGCAGGGAGAGAAAAATGATGAAGCGCCAGTTCTTTAGAGCATCATCGCTTACCAAAAAAGTTCCTTTAATGAGATTATAAAAATTCTTCTTCATTACAGTTTCTCCGCAATCCTCAGTTTGGCACTACGTGCACGGTTATTCAATTCTATTTCCTCTGAACTGGGAACTATAAACTTCCCGAGTGGTTTGAAAGGGACCACCACCCTTCCGAAAACATCTTTTTCAGGCTCTCCTTCAAAAAGACCATTTCTCATAAATCGCTTTACCAATCGATCTTCCAAAGAGTGATATGAAATCAAGCTAAGCCGCCCCCCTTTCTTTAGCACCTCTGAAGCCTGTTGCAAAAATTCCTGCAGTACCTGCAATTCTTGATTCACTTCAATTCGAATGGCTTGAAAGACCTGGGCAAGGATTTTATTTTCCCTATGGCGCGGCAAGAATTTAGCGAGCACCTTTTTCAATTCTTCACTGGTCTCGATAGGCTTTTGTCGTCTGGACTCTACAATGAGTCTTGCCATACCTGCCGCCGTACGGAGTTCCCCATAGACCGAAAAAAGCTTTCGCAAATCAACTTCGTCATAGGTATTGACCACCTCATAGGCTGAAAGTGGCTGATCCTGATTCATGCGCATGTCCAACCTCCCTTCGAAGCGAGTAGAAAATCCACGCTCGGCCGCATCAAACTGATGGGAGGAAACTCCAAAGTCCCCCAAAATCCCATCCACTTGGGTGAATCCATGAAAGCGCAGGTATCGTTTCATATACCTGAAATTTTCATTGATCAGCATGAAGCGTGGATCATCGATAGCATTTTTAAGAGCGTCTTTATCTTGATCGAAGGCAAGCAACCTTCCTTTTTCATTTAAATGCTTTAGGATTTCCCTGGAGTGACCGCCGCCGCCGAAAGTGACATCCACATAAACCCCTTCGGGCTGGATGTTGAGACCCTCTACGGACTCCTTCAGCAATACGGGATTATGATACTCCATCATCCATGTCGTTGGCCCCTCCCATGACCTCTTCCGCTAAATCCGCAAAGTCGCTGGAAGCATCATCGATGGCCCTTTCATATTTTTCTGAATCCCAAACTTCAACAATATTGACGGCCGAAGAGAGTACAATATCCTTCTGAATCCCCGCGAAGACCATTAGGTCCCTCGGAATGTTCAATCGGCCCGTGGCATCCATTTCCACAGTGCGAACTCCGGCTGTAAATCGTCGAATGAAATCGTTGTTTTTACGGTTGAAACGATTCAAACGACCCACTTTTTCCATCAATTTTTGCCACTCTTCCATTGGATATAGCTCCAAACACGGCTGAAAAACGGCCCTTTTGATCACAAAACCAGAAGGAGCCACCGGCGCCAACTGCCTCTTTAAATCAGAAGGAATCATCACCCGACCCTTGGTGTCTGCCTTGCAATTATATGTTCCAATGAGATTTAGCAATTCGAATTATCGAGTTGGTTGTTCGACCAAATATAAACGAATTTTACCACTTTTTACCACTTTTTACCACATTGTTGATAAGTTTTACCACCTTTACCCCCTTAATAGAATGATGAGCGTCTACCTATTCTGATTGTCAATAACTTAGATCCCTTTCAAGACCTTGAGTTTTCAACAGAAAACAGAGGGGCGTTCTTTCACCAAAATTTGCTTACTTTTGTCATTAGCTTTTTTGAACTCTATGGCGTACCCACTAACCAAAGAAGGCAAATATTCGTACCTAGAAATAGGTGAAGGAACCCCAATCATCATCATGCATGGCCTGATGGGAGGATTGAGTAATTTTGATGGGGTTGTCGACTTTTTCCCTAAAAAGGGATATAAAGTAGTGATCCCGGAATTGCCCATTTATTCTATGCCCATTCTGAAAACAAACGTGAAAAACATCGCGGTTTTTGTTTCAAAATTTATCGACCATAAAGGATACGATAATGTCATTTTATTGGGAAATTCACTGGGAGGTCATATCGGTTTGATGGTTACCAAACTGTTTCCTGAAAAAGTAAAAGCCCTTGTTATTACAGGAAGTTCTGGTCTCTATGAAAGTGCCATGGGGGAAACATATCCCAAGAGAGGTGATTACGATTACATAAAGGAAAAAGCGGAGAATGTTTTTTACGATCCCGCTGTGGCCACGAAGGAAATCGTGGATGAGGTATACGCCAGTGTGAATGATCGAAACAAATTGATTCGAACCCTATCCATAGCGAAAAGTGCCATTCGACATAATATGGCGAAAGACCTACCCCATATGACGAATCCAACATGTATTATTTGGGGGAAAAACGACAATGTAACACCTCCTGAGGTAGCAGAGGAATTCCACAGTCTTTTACCCGATTCTGATTTGTATTGGATCGACAAGTGTGGGCATGCTGCCATGATGGAACATCCCGACACTTTTAACGAGATATTGTATTCCTGGTTAGAAAAACGAGGATTCTAAAACACCAATCATGAAAATCACGTCAGCAGAATTCGTTATGAGCAATAGCGACGTCTCGAAATGCCCTAACAACAAGCTTCCTGAGTATGCATTTATAGGACGCTCGAACGTAGGGAAATCGTCCCTTATCAATATGCTGATGCAACGAAAGAGCCTCGCGAAGACCAGCGGAAGGCCTGGAAAAACGCAGCTCATCAATCACTTTTTGATCAATAAAAATTGGTATTTGGTAGATTTACCAGGTTACGGCTATGCTAGGGTTTCCAAAAAAGACAAAAAGACCTTTCAGAAATTCATTACCGACTACTTTGATAAACGCCAACAATTGGTTTTGGGTTTTGTACTTGTAGATTGCCGCCACGAACCCCAACCCATCGATTTGGAATTCATGCAATGGTTGGGGGAAAATCAGATTCCCTTCCATATTATTTTTACCAAAGCCGATAAATTGAAACCAGGGGCTTTAGAACGGAATATTGAAACGTATAAAGAAGTAATGCAGGAATTTTGGGAAGAAATACCTCCTTATTTTGTGACATCTTCCAGCAATGGAACAGGACGCGATGAGGTTCTCGACTATATCGACAATCTGAATCAGAGCATACAGCAAAGCCCTATTTAATTGGATTTGCCCAATTCTAATTTTTCAGCGAAATAATCGCAAAAGTCCCTCATCGTAGCACTCATTTTCGCATCACTCGTAGCCCTCTCGAAGGTATCTGCCATTGCACTTAACGTTTGATGGAAAAAGAGCTTCATTTCATCTAGGGGCATGTCTTTGGTCCATAAATCAATTCGCAAGGCTTCCTGTGCTTTATGATCCCATACCGATAGCAAAACGGCTTTGGAGGATTCGTTTTCTATACCCCCATCTGGAGCCGACCACTGCAGTGCTTCGGGAATACGGTTTTCATCCAGTGCTACTTTTATGGAAATTTCTGAAATATGCTTTGCCATTACTTTCTGGGTTTATATTTTGAATTTTTAAAAATCGTCTCTGCGGGCATTACCATCAATTGAAAAAGGGAGGTATCATTATTTTCCATGTAAGAACGAACGATTTGCCAGCCCACCCAGCGTCCAATCATCCCTGGTGATTCATTGTCTATTTCCAAATTGAATTTTGAAAAGGGGGCAGGATCGATGAAACGTTGCTGCAGTTTTGTATTGGTATCGTAGAGATATTCCTTTTCGATAAAATACTTCCAAATTTCCTCTTCATTGGCTACGGCCCAATTGAGGTCATCTTCCGTGTACCCTATCTTTTGATAGTCTGGGATATTTGGAATCCAAAGGTCGCTTAAATAAAGGAGTTTGCCATAATAAATCATTTGCGCAACCAGTGTTCGGTCGTGGGGTGGTGCAACGAATGATCTTCCATACATTAAAGCTACATCGGGCACTATCTGGGAAGGACTTAAATTTTGGGAGATGTATTTTGGAAGACCCTCATAAAAAAGGTGGTCTTTCCCGAGGTACGTGTCTAATTCCAGAACAAGAAGGCTATCATTCGCAACCACTTTCGTCCGATAGTCTACATCGGAAGTCACAGTATATACCTTTGGAATCTTGAATTCGGGAATATAATATTTTATATGCTGAAAGAGCGCGGTTAACTCATCCTCTAACGCAGTGGTTTCGGGAAATACCTTCAACACCTCCTCATTGATCTGAAATTGCAACGTATCTTGTAGCATGTTCAACCAAATACTATCAGGAAACTGTTCAGGAAAAAATTGTGGATAGGTTTTTTTCAACTCCGGCAAATCATCCGGTTGGGCCTCAGAAAAAATCTTGTCGAAACGAACCAGCTCAAAATCGACCGGAATTCCTTCGATTTCTTTTTCCTTATTTACACTGGAGTCACATGCAAAAAACAACACTGGAAATAGGGCCAAGACAATAAATTTCAAATAGTTTCCCATACTGCCTACAACGTACATTTTCAGATTAAATTTTTCTTTAGCTATTTTTGTGCTGCAAAGGTATTATTAATCTTAATTAAATCCAGTTGGGATGAATGCAGAAAAAGTTAGCAATCATATTGTAGAATGGTTAAAAACCTATGCCACAAGTGCCAGCATGGATGGATTTGTGGTGGGAGTTAGCGGTGGCATCGATTCGGCAGTTACCTCCACTCTGTGCGCCCTAACCGGTTTGCGTACCCTATGCGTGGAAATGCCCATACATCA
>CAZOSF010000037.1:9881-24482 GCA_964582415.1 uncultured Alteromonas sp. | reverse complement strand
AGGATCACATTTACTGCATCCCTGCCTTCTTCCACTTCCTGTAGCAAATTGGGAAGGTCTTTATAAGCATCAGGGCCTACCACCATATCCACAATCTTTTCCTCCTCTAGAAACTTACTTTTAAGGCGTTCGGCCATACAACCTAAAACCCCCACCTTCATGGAAGGATTGATTTTTTTAATCGCATTGTATTGTTCCAGGCGCTTGCGAACGGTTTGCTCGGCTTTGTCACGTATCGAACAGGTGTTTACCAAAACCAAATCGGCTTCTTCCAGTTTCTGCGTAGTGTTATATCCCTGATTGGCCAGAATGGAAGCCACGATTTCACTGTCGCTAAAATTCATCTGGCAACCATAACTTTCGATATACAGTTTTTTGGTATTCCCTTCCTGATTTTCCAATACTAGGGATTGTCCCTGTTTTGCTTCGTCAATAATTTTCTCATCCATAGTGGGAGGATCCTTCTTTTTAAAGTGCTGGTCAATTACCATGCGGTTTCTGGGCAAAGATACAATTTATGCGGCAAATGTGTCAAAATGGCAGTATTTTCTGAATCTGATATATAGAGGGAATTTACTACCTTTAATCCACTAACTTTAACCAACTAACCATGGAACATCTGCTGCAACGGATTGAGAATGCCCAGCCCTTGGACTTTGGCGACATCCTTTCCAAAAGTTTCGAATTATTTAAAAAAGTATGGGTACAGGCCTTGTTAACGGGAATCGTTTCTATTTTGATAGCCATTCCTTTCATGCTTGTTATCTATCTTCCTTTTGTGCCTTTTTATTTAAGTGCCCTTCAGTCGGGAGGAGGACCTGAATTCATGGAAACCATACCTATCGGAATCATGATTGGCTGGGGTGCTATGATATTTGTGATCTCCTTTCTAATACAACCCTTTATGCTTTCCATCCAAGGAAATTTTTTGCATGTCTGTAAGAATGCCGATTATGAAGGAACCACCGAAGGCCCGGGCTATTTCTATTTGGTAAAAAAACATTTTGTAAAACTTTTAGTGTTGTCCCTGGCCATTTCAGGGATTGCTTTGCTGGCGGTCTTGCTGTGTTATCTTCCTATATTTTATGTGATGGTGCCTTTGCAACTCATTTTGCCCATCGTAGTTTTCAACGAGAACTTAAGTGTCTCGGAAATCATTAAAGTTTCCTTCAAGTTGGGGAACAAGTTTTGGCTAATGATCTTTGGTTTGATGATCGTTTCTGGGTTGCTTGCTTCCATAACAGGGATGCTGCTCTGTGGGGTGGGGGCCATAGTCACGAGCTTTTATACCAACATTGTAGTATACTATATATATAAGGACAGTATCGGTTTCGAAAATCCATAAAATCGAGGTTCTTTTTTATAAATAAAGGGGCAATTCCATCGAGGAGGTAGCCCCTTCTTTTTTTGTGTAAAAATCGGTAATTAAAAAATTCGCATACTTTTGTACTCCAAATTTATCTGCCATGGCGAAGAATTTAGTGATCGTTGAGTCTCCGGCGAAAGCCAAAACAATCGAACGTTTTTTAGGGAAAGAATATAAAGTGGCCTCAAGTTTTGGCCATATTGCCGACCTGCCCTCCAAAGAGTTGGGAGTGGATGTGGAAGGTAACTTTACCCCTAAGTATACCATCAGCCGAGACAAACGAAACTTGGTGAAAGAACTAAAGACCTTGGCGCAAAAGGCAGATACTGTCTGGCTAGCGAGTGATGAGGACCGAGAAGGGGAGGCCATTGCTTGGCATTTGGCAGAGTCTCTTAACCTAGAGGATGCTAAGACGAAGCGGATTGTATTCCATGAGATTACCAAAACGGCGATTTTAAAGGCCATCGAAAACCCTCGTAAAATAGATTACAACCTGGTGAATGCACAACAGGCCCGCAGGGTATTGGACCGTCTGGTAGGTTATGAATTGTCTCCAGTGCTTTGGAAAAAGGTGAAGCCTGGTACTTCAGCCGGGAGGGTTCAAAGTGTTGCCGTTCGACTAATCGTAGAGCGGGAACGTGAAATTGAAGCCTTTCAGCCCGTCGCTTCTTATCGCATCGATGCCGAATTCCTAACAGAAGAGGGGAACAGCTTTAAAGCAAAATTGCTGAAGAATTTCGATACTGAAGCAGAAGCTCAGGCTTTTTTAGAAGCAAACATAGGTGCCGGCTATAAGATAGGGGAGCTTACGAAAAAGCCCGCCTCTAAATCACCAGCCCCTCCATTCACCACCTCTACCTTGCAACAGGAAGCTTCCAGGAAGTTGTACTTCTCGGTGAAGAAAACGATGACCATTGCACAGCGTTTGTACGAATCCGGATTGATTACCTATATGAGAACCGACAGTGTGAACCTGTCGGACGAAGCGAAAGCAGCTGCCCAGAGGGAAATTGAATCTTCCTATGGCGCAGCTTACAGTAAGCCACGAAACTACAAGGGAAAAACAAAAGGAGCTCAAGAAGCCCACGAAGCCATTCGTCCTACGGATATGTCGAGGAATCAAATAGAAGGGGAAAGGGATGCCATGCGTTTGTACGACCTTATTTGGAAACGAACCCTTGCCAGTCAGATGAGCGATGCCAAATTAGAACGTACCCAAGTGAAAATTGACATCGAATCCAGTACTCCCGTGTCGGAACATTTTACTGCCTATGGGGAGATGATCAAATTCGATGGATTCCTGAAAGTCTATCTGGAAGGAACCGATTATGATGAGGAAGAACAGGATGGGATGCTCCCAAATTTGAATGAAGGAGATAGCCTGGAAAGAAAATGGATTACCGCAACCCAGCGTTTTACGCGTCCGCCCTATCGTTACACCGAAGCATCTTTGGTAAAGCAGTTGGAAGAATTGGGAATTGGACGGCCTTCTACCTATGCGCCTACAATTTCCACTATCATGCAACGTAATTATGTTGAAAAAGGAACGGTAGAGGGGACAGAACGTAAATATACCCAATGGGTACTGAAAGGAAGCGATTTAAAAAATAAGCTACTCACCGAAACGGTGGGTAGTGATAAAGGAAAGTTGGTGCCTACGGATATTGGGATTATTGTGAATGACTTCTTGGTAGAACATTTCAACGACATTTTAGATTATAACTTCACTGCAAAGGTTGAGGAGGATTTCGATGATATCGCGGATGGTAAGGAGGAGTGGACGGAAATGATGAAGGATTTCTACGAAAAATTCCATCCGAAAGTTGAAGACGTAGAGGAAAATGCCGAACGTGAAAGTGGGGAACGCATTTTAGGAGAGGATCCCAAAACAGGTAAAACGGTTTTGGTGCGATTAGGAAAATTTGGCCCCATGGCCCAAATTGGTGGCCCCGAGGATGAAGAGAAACAATTTGCCAGCCTTCGTCCCGATCAGCAGTTGCACTTAGTGACCTTCGAGGAGGTATTGGACCTTTTCAAATTGCCAAAACAACTTGGAAATTATGAAGGAGCCGATGTGGAGGTGGCCAATGGAAGGTATGGCCCGTACGTACGCTGGGGAAAAAAGTTCATCTCTCTCCCGGAGGGAATGGACCCCTTGGAAGTGACCGAAGAAAAGGCTCGCGAATTGATCGAAAAGAAAAAGACAGCCGATGCACCTATATATAAGTATGAAGGGTTACCGGTTCAAAAAGGGAAAGGAAGATTTGGCCCATTTATTAAATGGAACAATATGTTCATCAATGTGAACAAGAAATACGATTTCGATAACCTAACCGAAGCCGATATCATTGAATTGATAGAGGATAAAAAACAGAAGGAGATTGAGAAGTTGGTAAAGGAATGGCCGGATAAAGGAATTCGTGTTGAAAAAGGTCGCTGGGGTAAATTATTTGCCATCAAAGGTAAATCGAAGGCAGAACTACCTAAAAACACCAAAGCGGAAAGCCTTACACTAGAAGAAGTGGAGGCGCTATTGGATAAAAAACAAACCGGAAAGAAACGAACCACTAAAAAGTCTACCACTAAGAAAAAATGATAGAGTTTCTCTCACCCCTCTCGAAATCGGTTCTGGCACACCGTGAAGTATTGCCTGTCGGCACCTTGGGAAAGCAAGTTGGTGTGCATGCGGAGAAAGGCGTTTTACCGAATATGGAAAAAGTGGCCTTTGCCATCCTTGGGGTAAAGGAAAATCGAAAAGATATCGACTATAAGGGAGAAGTTTTGAATTTCGATGGGATTCGAAAGGCTTTTTATGGCTTATACCCCGGGAATTGGACAGAAAAGATGGTTGATTTAGGGGATATTGAACCCGGAAATAGTGTGGAAGACACCTATTTTGCCTTCAGAACCGTGGTGGAAGCGCTACTTCAGAAGAACATCATACCCTTGATCCTTGGCGGAAGCCAGGATTTGCTTTACAGTCAGTACCGCGCCTACGATTCCATTGGAAAAATGGTGAACTTGGTAAACATAGACCATCGATTCGATCTGGGAGATGCTGAAAAGCCCATTAATAATAAATCATATGTAGGGAAAATCATTGTAGACCAACCCTACAACCTATTTAATTATAGTGTGCTCGGCTATCAGTCCTATTTCAACCCACCGGAAGAGATTGCACTCATGGATAAGCTCTATTTTGATGCTTATCGCCTTGGTGCTGTTACCAGGGACATCACCGAAGTAGAGCCCATATTGAGGGATGCCGATATCGTAGCCATGGATGTGGCGGCAATAAAAAGCGGGGAGTTGAGTTATAAGTATTACAAAAGTCCGAACGGATTCGATGGTCGAGAGATTTGTGCCATTGCTCGTTATGCCGGTATCAGTAATCGAGTAACATCATTCGGACTGTATGAGTTGAAGGAGTTTGAGCAGGCGGAGAGCGCAGCCACCCTATTGGCGCAGGTGCTATGGTATTTTGTGGAAGGGGTGAACTTTAGGGTGGAAGATGATGATTTTAACCAAGAAAGTAATTATACCACGTATCAAGTGCCTGTGAACGATGAAGTTTTGGTATTTAAAAAGAGTCGGAAGACAGGTAGATGGTGGATTGAATTGCCATTTATTTCGTCTGTAAATAATAAATTGAAAAGACATACGTTATTACCATGCACTTATGGCGAATATTTGAGTGCAACGAATCAGGAAATACCTGAAAGGTGGTATAAAGCCCGCCAAAAGAACGAAGTATAACCAATTAAAAGAGCATTTGAGATTTAGGGGTTTTTTCACAATTTTGTTGTTTATTTCGAAATTTATAAATAGGTTTACGCCCTTGAATCTTATACATTTTAACCTAATTACCTATGAAGAAGCTAATTGCAATTTCTGCGATAATTGCCTTATTGTTTAGTTGTAGCGGTAAAAAAGACCGTGGTGAACTAGTAGGAGCAAAAGGCAAAAAATGGTATCCTGAAAAGCCCTATGGTATGACGCTGATTCCCGGTGGTTCTTTCCTCATGGGTAAAGCAGATGACGATTTTGTTGCGGTAAACGATGCTCCTACAAGAACCGTAACCGTTCGTTCCTTCTACATGGACGAAACAGAGATTTCCAACGCCGAATACCGTCAATTTGTAAACTGGGTTAAAGACTCTATCGTGAGACTTAAGTTGGCTATTTTAGCCGATGAGGTGGGTGCTACCCCTGGTGATGGTGGTATTGGAGAGTTTGCTTTTGTAGACCAAGAGAACGAAGAAATGACTCCTTGGGAGCAGTATAACTACGATAATTACTACGGAATGGGTGAGGATTTCTACGCAGGTAGAAAGATCAACCGTGATGTAGACATTATATGGGATACCGCGGAGTATCCAGACGAATATTACAGTGAGGTGATGGACACCATGTACATCCCTGCTGAAGAAGCCTACAATGGTCAAAGAACCATCGATGTGAGCAAATTGAATTTCCAATATACCTACTTGGACATTCAAGCGGCCGCAAAAGCCAAAGGGCAGAGACGTCGTGACTTCATCAAGAAAGAAGAAGTAAACATTTACCCAGACACTACTGTTTGGATCAAAGACTTTAATTATTCTTACAACGAGCCAATGCACAATGATTATTTCTGGCATGAGGCCTATGGTGACTACCCTGTTGTAGGAGTGAACTGGAAACAAGCCAAAGCATTTTGTGCTTGGAGAACCTTATACAAGAATGCATATCAAAAATCACGCAACCGCCCTTATGTGAATTCCTTCCGTCTTCCTAGCGAGGCAGAATGGGAATATGCAGCCCGAGGTGGTTTAGAATCCGCGACATTCCCTTGGGGAGGTCCATACGCTAAGAACGATCGCGGTTGTTTCATGGCAAACTTCAAACCCTTGCGTGGTGATTATGCAGCAGATCAAGCCCTATACACCGTGGAGGTGGACGCTTATGAGCCTAACGATTTCGACCTATACAACATGGCCGGAAACGTGAGCGAATGGGTAGACTCCTCTTACGATCCCGGATCTTACGAGTATTCTTCTTCAATGAACCCAAGTGTAAATGATCCTGAGAACATGCGTAAAGTTGTACGTGGTGGTTCCTGGAAAGATGTTGCGTACTTCCTGCAGGTGAGTACTCGTGATTACGAGTATGCCGATTCTGCGCGTAGCTACATCGGTTTCCGAACTGTTCAGGATTATATGGGTACAGATGTAACCATGAACCGAAGTTTTGGAGACGCCCGATAAGCGTTTCACAGCATAAATTACCAACCTTTTAAACTTAACTTAACTTAATTATTGTATTATGGCACAGTCAAAATCATCCAAGAAACTGTTTAACATGGCCTACGGGCTTGGAGCTTCTGTAGTAATTCTAGGAGCACTTTTCAAAATTCTTCACTGGGAATTAGGCCCCCTTAACGGTGGTGTACTACTAGCCGTTGGTTTGATTACAGAAGCAATCATCTTCGCAATCTCGGCATTCGAGCCAGTAGAAGACGATCTAGATTGGTCTTTGGTTTATCCAGAACTTGCTGGAGGTAAAGCAAAAGACAAAAAAGAACAAGCACAAGACGCTCAGGGTATCCTTAGCAAAAAATTAGACGAGATGTTGAAAGAGGCACGTATCGATTCTGAATTGATGAACAGCCTAGGAGAAAGCATCCGTTCTTTCGAAGGTGCTGCTAAGAGTATTGCTCCAACAACTGAAGCAATGAATTCAACTAAAAAGTATAGCGAAGAAATGGCGCTAGCGGCTGCTCAAATGGAATCATTGAACAGTTTGTATAAAGTACAGGTTGAATCTACCAGTCGTCAAGCACAAGTTAACGAAGAAGTTGCCGAAAATGCGGCCCTATTGAAAGCTCAAATGGAAAATCTAGCTTCCAACCTTTCTTCCTTGAATGGAGTATATGGAGGTATGTTGAGCGCTATGAGTAATAGAGGATAAGATAGTTTATCACGACAATTCAGTAATCTTAAAAAGAACAGAAAATGGCAAGTGGAAAACTATCACCGCGGCAGAAGATGATTAACCTGATGTATCTGGTATTCATCGCTATGCTTGCACTGAACATGTCCAAAGAGGTACTCTCTGCATTTGGACTATTGAACGAAAAGATTGAACAGGCTAACGACGATACGGCTTCTCGTAACGTGGCGTTTATGGAAAACCTTGGTGTTAAAGCCAGCGAAAGTCCCGCCCAATACGGTGAGTTGAATTCAAAAGCAAAACAAGTTAGTCAGATATCAGCCGACTTAGATAGCTATCTAGAAGGTTTGAAGGCCGAAGCAATTAAAGGCTTGGAAGATCCTAGCGATTATGAAGTTATGGATAAAGCCGATTTCTTCGACCAGAGATTCTTCAATGCTGATAAGTACAAGGCAGAAGGACAAGAGTTCGTTGACAAGATCAACAACTATCGTACGCAAATGTTGGAAATCATCGGGGAAAATTTGTACCCAGATCTACGCGCTTCTATCGATCACAATTTCTCTACTGAAAAAGTAGAAAACCGTGACGGTCAGAAAGTAGATTGGTTGCGTCATAACTATGAAGGTTTCCCATTGATTGCGTCCTTAACAAAACTTACTCAAATCCAAGCCGACGTAAAAAACACTCAAAACGAATTGTTATCTAAAATGTTGGCTGGAAAGACAGCAGACATCGTTTCCATGAGCAAGTATACCACCCTACTAGAGCAGTCTAAAGGGGCCTACTATGCTGGTGAACAATTCGATGGTGCTATCGTATTGGGTCGTAAGGATGATGCTACACGTCCAAACAGGGTAGAGCTTACCATGGATGGTCGTCCATTAGCCGAAAATCAATACGAAATCCAAGACGGTAAAGTCCTTTTAAAAGTGGGTGCTGGTAGTCCTGGTGATCACGAAATTAAAGGAAAGTTGATCTTCCTTCAAGATGGTGAAGAAATCAGCGTGGATGTAGATCAGAAATTTGCTACTATCAACAAGCCAAATTCTGCTACGATTGCAGCCGATAAAATGAACGTGGTATATCGTGGGGTGACCAACCCTATGACGATCGCATTCGATGGTGCTCGTAACGTAAAAGCCAATGCTCCTGGATTAAGCTTAAAATCTGGTACTTCGTACGAAATGAAGCCAGGTCAAGGTAGAGAAGTAACTATCAATGTTACTGCAACATTGCCAGATGGATCTACTGCTAACGATTCTAAAAAATTCCGTATCAAGGATATTCCTCGTCCCGTAGGAACCATCCGTGGGGAAACCGGAGATGGTGCTTGTGTTCGCATGCAACGTCAAGGGTTGGAAATTGCTAGTGTAGGTGCTATGTTGGAAGATTTCGATTTCGATCTAAATCTTAACGTAACCGGCTTCAGTTTCAAAGTATCTGGTCAACCTACCGTAGTGGTAAAAGGAACCAAATTGAATCAGCAGGCCAAAGGTGCACTAAACCGCGCCAAGAGAGGTGAAACTGTTCAGATTTTTGATATCAACGCTACCATTTCTGGTAACTCAGGATACAAATTGAAGAAGATTTCTCCAATCTGTGTTGAATTAACAAACTAAGAATACAAATTATGAGCTTTAGAAATGTTGTTTTATCTGTGATGGTGATGCTGATGGGTGTAGGTGCGCAAGCGCAATTGAACATCCTGAATGCCAAAACTCCTGAAGAGATCGGTAAGAAGACCGAAGCGCAGATTGCTTATGACCACGACGATCCACTACCTTATGGATACGTGGATGAGCGTGATGTGTTGTGGTCTAAAACCACCTGGGAGATCATTGACTTGGACGAAAGGGTGAACTTTCCATTGTATTACCCCATCGATACCAACAACATTGGCTCTGAAAGACGTTCATTGTACGATGTATTGGTAACCAACATCAAAAATGGAACCATAGATGAGGTTTATGCCGACTCTTATTTTACTGAAAAAAGAACCCTAAAGGATATTCAAGCTTCTTTGGTGTATAGCGATACTACCGATATCGGTATTGAGCAATACAACGCTGAAGGATTCGTCGATCCAGAATACATCCGTCGATTCACATTGGATGCTGGAGACGTCGAAGAGTGGAGAATTCGTGGGGTTTGGTATGTAGACAAGAGGCAAGGTGAATTGCGTTATCGTTTGTTGGGAATATGCCCAGTGGCTAATGAGGCCCGTTCAAAGGCATATCCTGATGACGGTGTTGATGCCAAAGTAGAATTGTTCTGGATTTGGTTTCCAGCAGCTCGTGAGGTGTTGAACAGAGCAAAAGCCTTCAACCGCAAAAATACCTCTCAACCTATATCGTACGATCACCTGTTGAATTCTCGACGATTCAATGGCGTTGTTTACAAAGAAGACAACGTATATGGAGACCGAAGCGTATCGGATTATATCAGTGATAACGCTCTAATGCAACTCCTAGAATCTGACAGAATTAAAGAGCAGATCAGAAACATAGAAATCGATCTTTGGAACTATTAATAGTTTTAAAGTCGTAAATTAAAACCCTCCTGTTGTGCCCAGGAGGGTTTTTTTTATGGAAAAGAAAGTTGATTACATTATTGTTGGGTTCGGAATAGCTGGGGCTTGCTTCGCAGCCCAGGCCCAAGCACGCAATAGATCGGTTGTGGTAATCGATTCCGCTGTTAAATGTGCTACCCGTGTGGCTGCAGGCACCCTGAATCCTGTGGTACTGAAACGCTTGACGGCTGCTTGGAAGGTGCAAGAATTTTTTCCCTATGCGCGGGAGTTTTATTTGCAACTTCAGTCCAAACTCGAAACGCCTTTTTTAAAGGAAATACCCATTTACCGCTATTTCCACGATACCGAAGAACAGAACGATTGGTTGGTGGCTAGCGATCATAAACAGCTTTCTAGCTATTTAGACCCCAATGTATACCATTTTCCAAACAAACCGTGGGACAGTCCCATGGGCTTTGGAAAAGTACTGCATAGCATGCGTCTGGATACTGTTGGTTTTTTGGAAGCCTTCAAGGCGGATCTTCAACAAAAGGAAAGTTTCCTGGAGGAAGCATTCGATTACGATGCATTGAAGGCTCTTGGGGCCGAGGTTCGCTATAAAAATTGTATCGCTTCTAAGGTAATCTTTGCTGAAGGAGTCGGCGTACTAAACAACCCCTTTTTCCCCTCCCACTTATTAATTCCAAAAAAGGGCGAGTACATTACCGTAAAAGCACCCAACCATCAATTGGACGCCATTCTAAAAGGGAAATACTTCTATATTCCTTTAGATGATGAAACAATAAAGGTAGGAGCGACCTTCGCTCATGGGGATGATACCGATGAAATTACAGAAAAAGGGAAGCAGGAGCTAGTGAATGCCGCAAAGAGTAGGTTCTCTATTCCAATTGCTTGGTCGAGTCAAGTGGCTGGGAAACGCCCCACAGTAAAAGATCGACGTCCTTTGTTGGGTTCTATCGCAGCGGGAAGCCCGTATTACTTTTTAAATGGATTGGGAACTCGAGGATTGTTATTGGCGCCTTCATTGTCTAAACAACTATTGGAGCATATTGAGGAAGGCATTCCACTAGAGGAGGAAGTAACTATTCGTCGCTTCCTTTCATAGCCTTTTCACGGTCGTACTTGAAGAAGAAATTCACCCAGATATTTCGGGACAAGCGTTGAATCACGGGCATCAATACGACTAAAGACCCTACAATGACAAAGAAAGATTCCAGCCTTCCCAACCCAATAAAATAGTAGCTAATAATAAAAGCGGCTACCGCTACGGCCACTCCCACAGCATAACTCACATACATGGCTCCGTAAAAGAACGAGGGCTCAATTTTGAATTTGGTATTGCAATGGGGACAACGCTCGTGCATTTTCATAGTCTTGGTGAGGATGTAGGGATTTTTGTTTTCATACATATTCCCCTCATGACAAACCGGACAGTGGCCTGTGAAAATACTATAGAGTTTGGAGCCTTTGAATAGCGACATAGTAATTTTTTTTGCAGTACAAAATTAAGCATCTTTGCACTTCCGTCTGTTACAAATGTTACGCTAATGCTCAATGTCCACAATCTATCGGTTTCATTCCAAGGAGAATTCCTCTTTGAAGGAGTTACTTTTCAGTTGGGCCCGGGTACTCGCGTGGGTTTGGTGGGCAAGAACGGGGCAGGCAAGTCTACTATGCTCAGAATTCTTGCAGGAGAACAGGAGTTCGATACGGGGCAGATTGCAACCGACAAAGAGATTTCCATTGGGTTTTTGAAACAAGATATCGAATTCGTACAAGGACGTACTGTTTTGGAGGAAGCCTATGAGGCTTTTTCCCAAATAAAGGAATTCGAAAGTAGATTGAAGTCCATTAACGAGGAATTAGCCGAACGCACCGACTATGAAAGCGATGCTTACCATCAATTGATGGTCGATTTGAACGAGGTACAGCACCAATACGAGATTCACGGGGGCTATAACTACCAAGGGGAAACTGAGCGTATCCTTCAAGGACTGGGTTTTGTTAGAAGTGATTTTAACAAGCCTACCGATATTTTCTCAGGAGGGTGGCGCATGCGTATCGAATTGGCCAAACTCCTGCTTCAAAACCATGATATCCTGTTACTGGATGAGCCTACCAATCACTTGGACATCGAATCCATCCTCTGGTTGGAAGATTTCCTTAGAAATTATCCGGGGGCTGTAGTGTTGGTGAGCCACGACAAGATGTTTTTGGATCATGTTACCAACAGGACAATTGAAATTTCCCTAGGGTCTATTTACGATTACCCGATGAACTATTCGAAGTATTTGGTGCAGCGGAAAGAGCTACGTGAACAACAATTGGCCACTCAGAAAAATCAGCAAAAGCAAATAGAGCAAACCGAGAAACTCATAGAGAAATTTCGATACAAAGCCAGTAAAGCCGCGATGGCCCAATCCCTTATCAAGAAATTGGACCGTATGGATCGCATTGAAGTTGATCAGGAAGATACCGCTGTGATGAGTTTGCGTTTTCCGGTTTCCGTGACCCCGGGCAAGGTCGTAGCGACCCTTAAGCATGCTTCAAAAAGCTATGGGGAGAAGCAAGTCCTCGACGATGTAAACTTGTTGGTAGAACGCAGCAGTAAAATTGCTTTTGTGGGACAGAATGGGCAAGGGAAATCGACCTTGGCCAAGATGATAGTGGGTGAAATTAAATACGGAGGAACCATCGAATTGGGTCACAATGTTCAAATAGGCTACTTCGCCCAAAACCAAGTAGATTATTTGGATGGTAGCAAGACCGTGGAGGAAACCATGATCGATGCCGCCGATGAACGAACCCGTCCAAAGGTTCGAGACATTTTGGGAGCTTTCCTTTTCCGAGGGGAAGAAGTGGATAAGTACGTTCGGGTACTTTCCGGAGGAGAGCGCAACCGATTGGCCTTAGCAAAACTGTTATTGCAGCCCTTTAATGTTTTGGTAATGGACGAGCCTACCAATCACTTGGATATTCAATCTAAGAATGTCCTAAAGGAAGCCCTAAAGAATTTCGAAGGCACTTTGATTGTGGTTTCTCACGACCGTGATTTTTTACAGGGCCTCACCAATAAGGTGTATGAATTCAAAAATCATCACATCAAGGAATATTTGGGGGATATCGATTATTTCTTGGAACAACGGAACCTGCAGAATTTACGGGAGGCTGAAAAGCGTGATGTGAAACGGGAAGATACGACCGGTGATAAAAAGGATGCAAAGCAAGAATTCGAAAAGAAAAAGCAGTTAAAATCCCTTCAAAATAAGTTAAGTAAGGCCGAAGCGGCCATTCATAAGGTGGAAAAGGAAATCAAACATTGGGACGTAGAACTTTCCATTAATTATGAGGAAACCATCGCACAACCTAATTTTTTTGACACCTATCAAGCCCTAAAAGAACAATTGAATTCCTTAATGGAGGAATGGGAGTCGCTAACCCTAGAGATCGAATCTGCTCAATCCTAGTATCTTTTAAGATATAATTAACGCAATCCCTTTCCCTTCCAAGTTAAATTTGGCAGTGCTAACCTAAACGTAACTACGTGCGTAATCTTATACTTTTCATTATTGGCGCGGCCATCATCGCTGGTGCTGTTTTTGGTGCCATTGCCATTGTAAAAAATAGTGCCAAACCAAAGCCTGTGGCACAAAAGGTGGTTAAAACCGTTTTCGTGGAAACGGCTCAAAATGGGAACGTTCCAATTGTCATTCCGGCCAATGGAAATTTGGTGGCTAAAAACAAACTGGAACTCTATGCCGAGGTACAGGGCGTTTTTACTAATAGTGCCCATGACTTCAAAACGGGGCAACCTTACAAGAAAGGACAAACCTTACTTCGGTTGGATGCTTCAGAATATTATGCGAGTGTTCAGGCCGCCAAAAGTGAATTCTATAACCTGATTACCAGTTTGATGCCCGATCTGCGTTTAGATTACCCGGAAGCCTACCCTGTTTGGAATACCTATTTGAGAGGCTTGGACATCAATCAATCCCTTAAGGAACTACCCTCCATTGCCGATGAGAAGGTAAAATTCTTCATTACAGGTCGTGGTGTCTACACAGCCTATTACAATATCAAGAATATGGAGCAACGGCTTTCCAAGTATGGCATTGTTGCGCCGTTTGATGGAGTGCTTACCGAAGCGCTGGTGACCAAAGGAACCCTTGTTCGTCAAGGACAGAAACTAGGAGAGTTTATCGATACCTCGGTTTATGAATTGGAATTGGCCATCGGGAAAACCTATAGCGATCTACTTGCATTAGGTGAGACCGTACAATTGAATACCATCGATGGGGAGGACACCTATCAAGGGGTCGTGACCCGAATTAACAGTAAAATCGACCAAGCTACACAGACCATTAAGGTCTATGTGGAAGTCAAAGGAGAAGGATTAAAAGAGGGGATGTACTTGGAGGCGGCCCTAAAAGCGAAGGACGAGCCAAATGCAATTCGGCTTTCCAGAAAGTTGTTGGTAAACGAATCTGAAATCTACATCGTACGTGATTCCATTTTGGATATTATTAGCATAGATCCGGTGTTCTTTTCCTCTAAGGAAATGGTGGTAAAAGGAATTCCAGATGGTACTCAGATGCTTTCCAGAAGTATACCTGGAGCTTATGCAGGAATGCAGGTAAAAGTATTTAAAGAAAACGAAGCCGAACCTGAAAGCACCGAAAGCGCCGAATAGATGAGAAAGATTATTACATATTTCATCAAATACGAGGTAGCTGTTAATGTGGTCATCTTGGCCTTTTTCGTATTTGGTATC
>CAZOSF010000037.1:0-9781 GCA_964582415.1 uncultured Alteromonas sp. | reverse complement strand
TATCCCCTTGGCATGGAGCCCTTGGTGGTTTCCAAGGTGGAAAATGTGCGCCAGACCATTAGCTTTACGATAAACGGTAAGGACGTTGATTTAGCGACCTTAAAACAAATCGGTCGTCAAATTGAGAACGATTTACGGCGTCTGGACGGGGTCTCTCAAATTCAAATATCTGGATATCCGGAAGAAGAGATTGAAATCGCCGTAAGGGAATCGGATCTCCTGGCATACGGTCTTACCTTCAGTGAGGTAGCCAATGCCGTGGCCCAAGCCAACATATTGAGCACAGGGGGAAATATTAAAACCGAAGCGGAAGACTATCTCATTCGGGCAAACAACCGCTCCTATTACGGTAATGAGCTGAATAATTTGGTGGTGCGCTCTCGGGAGGATGGAACAACGGTGCGTCTTTTCCAGGTGGCCGATGTTCGGGACCGGTTTTCGGAAACGCCCAACGCTTCCTATTTCAACGGAAATGTGGCGGTGAATGTGGACATCACCAATACGAATAATGAAGACCTTATTTCCTCTGCAGATAAAGTAAAGAACTATATCGAGGAATTCAACCAGAAATATACAGGGGTGCAACTGGATGTGGTTTCCGACTCTTCCATTACCCTAAAACAACGTACCCAACTCCTTTTTGAAAACGGGGCTATGGGAATCTTCTTGGTGCTTTTCTTCTTGAGTTTTTTCCTAAATACCAGATTGGCGTTTTGGGTAGCTTTTGGTTTGCCCATTTCCTTTTTGGGGATGTTCATTTTTGCCAATCAGTTTGGGGTGACCATCAATGTACTTTCGCTTTTCGGAATGATCATCGTGATTGGTATTTTGGTGGATGACGGGATTGTGATTTCAGAAAATATCTATCAACAGTTCGAACGGGGAAAGCCTAGAATACAAGCCGCTATCGATGGAACCATGGAAGTGGTACCTCCCATTGTTTCGGCCATTATCACCACCGTTTTAGCATTTTCTACCTTCTTGTTCTTGGAAGGTAGGATTGGAAATTTCTTCAGTGAAGTATCCATCATCGTTATTTTAACCCTGGTGGTTTCCCTGATTGAGGCCCTTATCGTTTTGCCCGCCCACATTGCGCATTCCAAAGCCCTGCTCCGCGAAACTGAAGAGCAGAAAAAGCGCAAGAAAGGATTCGATAAATTCATGATGAGCTTGCGGAAATTCAATGAAGTGGGGGATAAGGTAATGGTATACCTAAGGGACCGATTGTACAGTCCAGCCCTGGAATTTGCCCTAAAACAGCGTTTCATCACCTTTGCCATTTTCCTTGCCTTATTCATCTTAACGATGGGGTCGTTTATGGGAGGAATTATCCGTGGAGCGTTCTTTCCACAGATTGCCAGTGACCGTATCAGTATCGATCTTTTGATGCCGGAAGGAACCAACCCCCAGATTACCGATAGCATCATCTCGATGGTGGAGGCCGCAGCCTGGCGTGTGAATGAGGAGTATACCGAAAAACAAACAGGGAATTTACAGGTAGTAGAAAACATCATCAAAAGGGTGGGGCCTGGAAATAACAAAGCCTCCTTGGCGATTAACCTATTGCCCGGTGAGGAACGAGACTTCAGTTCACCAGACATTACCGCCTCTATTCGTGAAGAAGTGGGAGAGGTCTATGGCGTGGAACGCCTTACCTTTGGTTCGGGAGGAAATTTCGGGGGAAGCCCGGTTTCGGTATCCCTTTTAGGTAATAATACATCCGAATTAAAGGCGGCTAAAGAGGAACTAAAGGCCGCCATGATTCGAGATGCCCGCCTAGCCGATGTGGCCGATACCGATCCAGAAGGGATCAAGGAGATCAATGTAGAACTCAATGAGACGGCCTATGCCTTAGGGTTGAACCTTCGTGACGTGATGAGCCAGGTGCGTGCCGGATTCTTCGGATTACAAGCCCAGCGCTTCCAACGGGGCGAGGATGAAATTCGGGTTTGGGTACGTTACGACCGTACCAACCGTGAGTCGATTACCGACTTGGATGATATGCGAATTGTGACTCCTACAGGCGAGCGGGTTCCTTTTAAGGAAATCGCCACCTATGAAATAAAAAGAGGGGAGGAATCCATTAGCCATTTAGACGGGCTGCGGGAAATTCAAATCAATGCGGATATGAAAAACCCGAAGGACAGCCCGACGGAGGTCTTGGCCGATATTCAAAGTTTGATTATGCCCGATATACTTTCCAAGTATCCCACTGTTGGTGTGTCTTACGAAGGACAGAACAGGGAGGCGGGTAAGCTCACCCGTTCTGCCAAAACCGTGGTACCCGTAATCATTCTATTGATCTATATCACCATTGCCTTCACTTTCCGAAGCTACAGTCAGCCTTTATTGTTGATTTTAATGATACCCTTCAGCTTCATAGGGGTGGCTTGGGGGCACTGGATTCATGATTTCCCCATCAACATACTTTCGTTCCTTGGGATCATTGCGTTGATCGGGATTATGGTGAACGACGGACTCGTATTGATAGGTAAGTTCAATACCTTCCTGAGGGAAGGCATGCCTTATCAGGAGGCGTTATACGAAGCCGGACGCTCTCGTTTCCGGGCCATCTTCTTAACTTCTTTAACCACTATTGCGGGGATTGCGCCTTTGTTGCTTGAAAAAAGTAGACAGGCCCAGTTCCTCATACCTATGGCGATTTCCATTGCTTATGGAATTGCGATGGCGACCGTTCTAACCCTGATATTCCTGCCCTTGTTGCTTTCTACCACCAATAGTCTTAAAAGGCGTTCGGTATGGTTGGCAACAGGCGATTTAAAAGATCAGGAAGAAATGGAAAGGGCTATCAAGGAACAGATGGAAGAAGAAGAGTGGGAGCAAGCCAAAGATCATATGGAGCAATATAGAAGGACCGAAAAGCGTCTGCATCAACATGAAACAAGCGATGAATTATAAAGGACTACTTTTTGGAATAGGGATACTTATGGGCAGTATGGTCTCTGCTCAAGTGATTCCTGTTTTGAGCAAGAGTGATGCCATGACCGAGGTACTGGAGAACAATTTCGGGGTGAACATTGCCAAAAACAATGTGGTAATCGCTGAAAATAATAAAGGCATCCTCAATACTGGATATCTACCTTCCTTAACCGGAAATGCGGGCATCAGTTATTCGGTAGAAGACCAAGAAGTAACCTTTCGTGATGGCACCTTGAACGAGGTATCGGGCGCCGAAACGGAACGCTACAATGCTTCCTTGAATTTGAATTATACCCTTTTTGACGGGTTGGGCAGATGGTATGATGTAAAACGGTTGAAGGAAGAATACAACCTTTCGGAACTGCAAGCAAGGGGAACCATTGAAACCTCGTTGCTGCAAATGTTTTCCGTGTATTTTGAAGTGGCACGGCTTTCTGAAAATGTGGCGGTATTGGAGCAAACCTATGCCAATACCAAGGACCGATTGACCCGCGCAAAGTATGCCTTCGAATACGGACAGGTAAACAAACTGGATGTGCTGAATGCAGAAGTGGATTTGGTAAACGATAGCATCAGCTTGATGAACGGCCGTCAGGATTTGCTAAATGCCAAGCGGGATTTAACGGTAGTGCTGAACACTGATCTAGAGCGCACGTTTGAAGTGGATACGTCCGTTCGGTTTTTGGGTACTTTGAAACTGGAAGAATTCGTACAGCAGGCAGACACGAATAACGTTCGTCTTTTGCAAGCAGAACGCAATAACCTCATAAGTGAATTCAACCATAAAGCCAATACATCCGTTTTTCTACCCAGCATCGGGTTAACGGGATCCTATGGTTGGAATCAAGGAATTTTCCCGCCTACGGGCTTTGCTACCCAGAATACTACCACTGGTTTTTCGGCAGGCATCAGCCTTTCTTGGTCCCTTTTTGATGGAGGTCGCGGTATCACCACCTATAAGAACACCAAAATTCAATGGGAGAATCAAGAATTGCTGAAGGAACAGGTCAAGACCGAGGTGAAGCGGGATATTGCCAATGCTTTGGGGAATTATCAGAATCGCCTTCAGATCTTTCGTATGCTGGAACAGAATGTGCTTACGGCCAGAAACAACTACGAGCGTTCTCAGGAGCGTTATAAGATCGGTCAGATTACTTCGGTGGAATTACGTCAGGCACAAATCAATCTACTGAACGCCCAAACGAATAAAAACCTAGCAAAATACCAAGCAAAACTTTCCGAATTGGAATTATTGCAACTTACAGGTCAGTTGCTGAATGTAGCATTCTAATGCTTGAGCACTTTTTTCAATGTCCGTATTGCTGGGAAGAAATCTCCATGTTATTGGATCCTTCTGAATCGGCAACGTATGTAGAAGATTGTGAAGTTTGTTGTAACCCTATCGAATTGGTTACCGAATTTGAGGAAGGGGAATTAATAAGCTTCGATGCTCGGCCCTTGGGGCAGTAATCAAAGCAGGGTATGTATCAGTCCGTCTTCAACGTTTCTCCAGAGGTAGTTGAAAAAGCCCTTGTGTTGTATTCTGGTAATGTCGCCACTGTGCTGCCGGATGTTTCCCATTTTAGTCTTGCTGTTTTTCTTCAGTAGCAAGTTGGCTAACTTGGTACCCAACCAATGGGACTTTCCTTTCTTTCGATTTAAGATATCCACAGTGAGATCCTCGTATTTGATATTAAAATTATACCTACTGTGATAGTTGTTTCCATTTATAGAGAAGAAACATCGGTTGATTTGCCCATCGAATAGCACATTCATATTGTTCGCAGTAAGCGCATTGATATCGGAGGCTGGCAAACGATCTACTTCTGCCGAAAAAGTAAAGGTGTCATTGATAGAAAGGGGGTCGAATTCCCAATGAAATGTAATGGGAGCCGTATTCATAAAGAGTCCATTTCCTTCAATTTTGGCGTGCGTGCCTTCGGGATAGCCGTTGCCTAGGTGGGCCGCGTTTAAGTTCATTTTTAAAAATTCAATATGCCCCCCTTCCGTGGTGTATTGATCCTTTTCGGTGTATTTAATATCGGCATCGACCACTTCCAGACTATCCAACTTCAATGTAAAAGGTAGGTTTCTGAACTTTTCACTAAAAAAGGTTTTGGTCGAGAAATCATCGGGCAACAGTTTGTCCCGATATACCTGAAGGCTGGGTTGCTGTATTTTCAGATGTGGTAGTGCCACAGTCATACGCTCACTTTCTTTTTGTATACCCATATGAAGGATCTTCATCTCGGGTATGTAGAGGTTGAAATGATCCCGCTCCTTATCTAAAAGTTTACTGAAGGCTTTGGTGTCTACTTTGGTAGCAAGGTAAAGGTTTTTGAAGTGGAGGGAGTCCTTGCCAATTTTTACCTGCTCTATGAGCAGCTTTTCGAAAGCGCCCAAAGGTTGGGTCAAACTATCCAGTTCCATTTCAAAATCACCAAATTCAAAAGGAAGCATCCCTTCGCCCTTGGTGTCGATCGTAGCGATGGCGTTCATTCGTAAATCGAATCGAGAGACCCAGGTTCCTATAGTATCGCTGGCTTTCGAAAAATAACCGATTTTTCCATCCTTTATTAAGAGTTCTCCGAGGGTAACTTTAAGTTTTTGATGGGGTGTAGGAGCAGGGCGCAGGCTATCGGGTACACGCGCATACGGCTTAAGTAGGATGGAAGGGTCGTCCAGTTCAAATCGTTTAAATTTCAAGGTGTTCTCCTCAATTAATTCGGAATAACTTACATCTTTAATGAGTAACTCCTTGGTACGCAAATCGAAGTACGAATGCACGGCTGAAGAGTCCTGCAGGTGCATGGACAGATTTTTGAATTCAATATCACCTGCTAATAGGTTGAATTCCAAATCGTCGTAAGTGATCATCCAGGAGGCAGGTATTTTACTCTTTATGGCCCCCTCAATACGGGATTTTGCCCAATGGTGTACTCCGAAATAGGAAACCACCAATAGGAGCATAAAAATGAGCGTAAAACGTACCCATCGCGCCATAAATTAAAGGTAGTAAATATTCCTATGATGGGAATAATATTGTAATTTCCATATCGTGAAGAAGCGATTGAAATTAGGACCAGCAGCTTTGGTGGCTGCGGCCTTTGTGGGGCCGGGCACCGTAACGGCCTGTGCGAAAGCGGGGATTTCATTCGGCTACAGCCTTTTATGGGCACTTTTGATTTCCATTATTATTACCATCCTATTTCAGGAGATGGCAGCCCGAATCGGGATTGTCACCCAAAAGGGATTGGCCTCCGTGATACGTGAAGCTGTACCATCGCCTCTTTTAAAAGGCTTTCTTACCCTGTTGATGCTCTCGGCTATTCTTATTGGAAATACAGCCTATGAGGCAGGGAATTTGAATGGGGCTGTGTTAGGGCTCCAAGCATTATTTGGAGAAGGCTATTCTTCAGCATTTCCTTGGGTGGTCGGGGCCATCGCATTGCTGTTATTGGTGATAGGTACCCTGAAGAATATTCAAAACCTACTTATCGGGCTGGTACTGGTGATGAGTGTCTCTTTTTTGCTAACGGCGATGCTAACCGGGCCTCCCATTTTTGATCTGATAAAGGGTTTGTTTGTACCCAATCCGACAGGAGACAACTTATTCACCATCCTCGCTTTGTTGGGAACGACCGTCGTTCCTTATAACCTCTTTTTACATGCTTCCATGGCCGCAAATGAATGGAAAAGTACGTCCGACTTGCCTGCAGCACGTTGGGATACTATCCTAGCGGTTGGATTGGGCGGATTGGTTTCTATGGCCATTGTGGTGACCGCTGCTGCTTTGCCCATCTCCAGTTTGGAAAGCGTGCTGGATCTGGCCGCGGGATTGGAGCCTTTGTTTGGGAGCTATGCCAGGTGGTTAATCGGACTCGGACTGTTTGCGGCGGGACTAACTTCGGCATTAACGGCTCCTTTAGCTGCAGCCTTTGTAGTAGTGCATTGTTTGGGGTGGAAAGACACACCTGCCAGTTGGCGTTTTAAAGGGGTAGCAATTTTTGTGCTTCTTTTAGGAACCCTATCCTTAGGCACCTCCTTTAAGCCCATTCAAATCATATTGTTCGCCCAAGCTGCCAACGGGGCTTTGTTGCCCATCTTGGCCTTTTTACTGGTGTGGATTGCCAACAAGAAATCCGTTTTGGGACTGCATAAAAATTCGAAATTACAGAATGCCTTGGGCTGGTTGGTCATCCTTCTCAGTCTGCTCTTGAGCATTAAAACCCTGCAAAGTTTTTTTTAGTGGCACCACCGAGCGTAAATATCAATTGTGATCTAGGGGAGGGCGTGGCCCAGGAGCCTCAGATTTATCCCTATATCTACTCTTGTAGTATCGCCTGTGGAGGTCATTATGGGGATAGCACTACGCTGTTGAGCACATTAACCCAAGCCAAGGAGCATCAAGTGAAAGTGGGGGCACATCCCTCTTATCCCGATAAGGAAAATTTTGGAAGACAAACCCTTTCCCTTTCCAAAGAAGCATTTCAGCAAAGCATGCATGACCAACTGCAGCTTTACTTCCGCTGCCTCTTTGAATTGGATATGGATAACCACCATGTAAAAGCCCATGGAGCCCTATATAACGACTTGGCCAAAAGTGAGGAACTCTCTGCTTGGTATGTTGAGGTGCTTCAAAACTATTCGTTTGGCTGTTTGTATGCGCCTCATGGCAGCGCCTTGGCTACCGTAGCCTTGAACCATGGAATGGAAGTGCAGTACGAGGCTTTTTTAGATCGAAATTATACGGCCGAAGGCGCATTGGTTACTCGATCACAGCCCAATGCCTTGAAGCAGGATCCCTTGGAGGTTTGGCAGCAATTGCTAGGATTTCTGGAGAGGGGAGGTGTATTCACAGCAGAAGGAACCTGGTTGCCCTTGCCGGCTTCCACCTTTTGTTTGCATGGAGACCATCCCAAAGTATTGGAATTTTTAACGACCATTGAAAAGGGTTTAAAACAGCTCGGACTATGAAAACATTTCAACGATCTTATTTTCCCCTAACCCCGGATACCTTTTTGGTGCAATGGCCTATGGAAATCGATAAGGACATTTTATTCGATTTGGTGGCCTTTAAAGAGGTGTTGGAGGCTACCTACCCGAATAGCCATTGTCATGGGGGTTATAATGAACTTCTCGTTCGGATGCCCGAACCGATTTCCGATTTTACCCAACTCACCCAGGAGCTCGATACGATTTATGATGATAGAAATTTTTCAAGTCACCAGCGTACCAAATTCTATTTACCGGTTTGTTATGACCCGGTTTACGGGGACGACTTGCATTTGGTTTGTGAAACCTTGGGATTGGAAGTTCAGGAATTGGTCGCATTACATACGCAGGCCGTTTACACCGTATATGCCATTGGATTTTTACCCGGGTTTATGTATTTGGGAGGCTTAGACCCGAAGCTGCATTTTCCTAGAAAAGAACAGCCCAGAACCGAGGTTCCGAAAGGATCGGTGGGGATAGGGGGGATGCAGACTGGAATTTATCCTCAGGAAAGCCCAGGGGGTTGGCAGCTTATAGGGCGTTGTCCTGTGCCTATTTTCGATGTACACCAGCAACCACCTTTCTTTGCCAAGGTAGGGGATGAGGTGCAGTTTTACTCGGTAGGTAAGGAAGAGTTTGAACTTATTCAGATCCAGGTGAAGACCGGTATTTACTCATTAAGAAAGGAAGGGGTGCTGTGATGAAAGTGATAAAAGCTGGATTGTATACTTCCGTTCAGGATATGGGACGAAGTGCCTATGCTGGATGGGGTGTACCCATGTCGGGATGTATGGACAGGAATGCTGCTCAGTTGGCGAATCGTTTGGTAGGGAATCCTGTGGAGGCTGCTGTTTTGGAATGCACCATGATGGGGCCCGAATTGGAGTTCGAGCATTCGGGGTACATCGCCATAGCTGGGGCCGAGTTTGAACTGTATTTAAACGGAGAGCTTATCAGTACCCATACGGCGTATAAAGTAATGGCAGGAGATCATCTGGTTTTTGGAAAATTGGTAAAAGGTCTTCGGGGGTATTTGGCTATTGCGGGAGGTTTTCAATCGGCAAAAGTTTTGGAAAGCAGGTCTTATTACATTCCTATTACATCTCAGGGAAGGGTAAAGGAAAAAGATATGATACCCTATGAAGAACGACAGCGTATACGGCCGTCGGAAGCGTTGAAATCCATGGAGCGTACGCCGTTGGAAACCCAAATAATTGAAGCGGGAAAGGGTCCCGAGTACGATTGGCTTTCCGACGCACAGAAAACCGCATTGGAAAGCATTTGGTTTGCCGTGAGCAACCGTAACAATCGGATGGCCTATCAGTTGGAGCCCAATCTGGGAGCATTTAAAAAGAATCGTATTACCTGTCCGGTAGTGCCGGGCACGGTTCAGATGACTCCAGAGGGTTCGTTGTTTGTTTTGATGCGTGACGGACAAACTACGGGAGGCTACCCAAGGGTACTTCAAATTGCAGAAAACAGTTTGAATGCCTTGTCGCAGTTGCGAACGGGGAGTTCCTTTCAGCTGAAAATCATAGAATAAGAAATCCCTTTTACGAATGTCCTCAATAATTTGGAGGGAATGAAGGAATATATGTATATTTGCACCCACATCGCGGGATAGAGCAGTAGGTAGCTCGTCGGGCTCATAACCCGAAGGTCGCTGGTTCGAGTCCAGCTCCCGCTACAAAGAAAACCAGTTGCAAACGCAACTGGTTTTTTTATGCCCTGAAGCCCAAGCTAGCTTGAGGCTTCTTGGGCATAGAAACCAAAGCCATGAAGTGGCTTGGTTTTCTTTGTAAGCATCCCCCACGGCCCATTTTTCATTGCGCAGCAATGGAAAATG
>CAZOSF010000036.1:14074-24488 GCA_964582415.1 uncultured Alteromonas sp. | reverse complement strand
TTTGAGGGTGTCCAGTTCATTTTTAAGCTCTTTTGAAAAATAAAAGGGATTGTCGGAGGGTTGAAATTCATAGTTAGGGAATTTTTTATAATCTTCAACATCCGAAGCTCTCCATTTTATATAGCGTCCAAAGTAAGTAGTGGTACTCCATGAGAAATAGGTGATCGCAATAGATGCAATAAAAAATAGTAGTAGATATATTTTTTTTCTCATCATGTCTTGCAATTGGCTTTTTTTATTAAGAAATGCCCAAGCGTCCCAGCTACCCCATCAATACAGTAGTAAAGGTATATTTTTATCTGTTGGTTACAATTTCTCTGCTCACCGCTCACTGCCTTCCCACGTTGCTTTAGCTCACGTGGTCACTGCTCACTATATAAGAGCATTCTTTATATGCGTAAAATGATGCATACTATGCCAGGCATAGAGTAGCACTAAGGATTTTAAATCGGTTGCCACTTCCCATTCGGGATGTTGAAAGGTTCGATCCCAATCGGCTTCGTTTATATGCTGTAAGATATATACCATTTTCTGATGAATGGCCTGAATATGAGCTATGGAAAAAGCGATGGGTGCATGCTTGTAATCATACAATTCGGCAGTGGCATCTTGGTCGTACGCCTTTATCTTCGGGCTATCCTCTGTCAGGGTCCAACGAATTCGGTTATAGCTATGATGATGGCTATCGGCAATGTGATGAATCAACTGCCGGATGGTCCAGCCTCCGGGACGATACGGGGTGTCTAGGGTATCGTCTTTCAAACTGTAGGTGAGTTGCTTTAGTTGTTCCGGAAAGAACTGAAGAATCTTGATAGCTTCCTGCAAGGCTTCGTCACTAATAGTGTCCGGTTTTTTAAATTTCCCTATGGGATATTTCAATTGTTCTATGTCCATAGGTTGAAAATAAAAAATGCCCTTCAATTCGAAGGGCATTTTAGGGTATCTTTTTTCAAATTACTTTACATCCATCAATTCGACATCAAAAACAAGGGTCGCATTTGGAGGAATAACCCCTCCTGCTCCACGGCTTCCATAGGCCAAATGCGATGGGATCACCAAGCGGGCTTTGTCCCCTACTTGCAGCAATTGAATGCCTTCATCCCATCCAGGAATCACATTTCCCATTCCAACAGGAAAAGAGATAGGATTGCCCCGTTTGTAGCTATTGTCAAATACTTTTCCATCAGGGAACATGCCTTTGTAATGAACATCCACTGTTTTTCCCTTTTCGGCTTTGGCTCCACTTCCTTTTTGAACAATTTTGTAACGGAGTCCGCTAGGCGTTTTATCGAATCCTGCGGCTAACTCTTCAATCAGGTCTTCTTGTGCTTTTTTGGCAGCTGCTTCCCGCTCTGCTTTTGCTCCATTGAAAGATCTAAAAGCTTCAACGGCATTCCAATTTTCCGCATCCGCACCTACGCGAATGATCTCCACTTTATCCATGGTGTCACCTTGAGCGATAGCATCCACCACGTCCTGTCCTTCAACCACATGTCCGAATACGGTATGCTTATCATCCAACCAAGGGGTTTCTAAGTGCGTAATGAAAAACTGACTCCCATTGGATCCAGGACCGGCATTAGCCATGGAGAGTACTCCAGGGCCACTGTGACGCAATTCTGGATGGAACTCATCATCGAATTGATAACCAGGACCACCAGCGCCGCTACCTGTTGGATCTCCTCCTTGAATCATAAAATCTGGAATCACCCTGTGAAAGGTTAGTCCGTCGTAATAAGGTTTCCCCTGAGGTTTGGCCGTGTTTTCCAAAGTGCCTTCCGCCAAGGCAACGAAGTTACCCACTGTGCCAGGGGTTTTATCATAGGTTAGTTTGATAAGGATTTCTCCTTTTGGGGTTGAAAATTTAGCGTAAATACCGTCTTGCATAGTTCTATATTTAATGAATTGCAAAGGTACACATTACCCCATGGCTTTCCAACCCAAAGCAACGTAAAAACACAAAGCAAAAAGCCCTTCCAAATTCGGAAGGGCCTTTTGTTTTCATAGCAAATGTTTCTTTTTATTGACGTCCTGGACGTTTACTTTATGTTTCACTCACTACGTATTAAATGTGCAAAATCCTTGCCAAATTTTAATGCGTATGAGATTACGGATAGACTCTCGCAATTATGCCCTGTCTTCTTATTTTGATATAAGAATTTTAAAGGATTGTCTCTCAGTAGCAGTAGTAAATACAGCCAAGTACAAGCCTTCTGAAAGATGGTTCAGTTGAATAGGTTCCATTCCACTCATCCCATTATTCTGATAAATTCGTTGACCCTCGACTGTAAACAATTCCATAGATATCATCTGGGAACTATTGGATTGAACAAAAAATGCCCCGTCGGATGGATTTGGATATATCGTCGCTATTGGGAAGCCGGCTGCCACCTCGTCAATTCCCAAAACCATAGAACTATTCCAATATACATTCGTATTGTCCACAAATCCCTGGATGATGATATCCAGTAAACCATCTCCATTAAAGTCATTCACCGCACAGGCCGCAATGTATTCCCCACCTATCATATCTGCTTGGGTAAATTCATTATTGCCTTGATTTTGATACACAATATTGAAGATATTGGGAAGTCCCCCTTCTTGGGATCCGATGATAACGATGTCTTGATCACCGTCATTGTCCAAATCGGCAATAGCATTGGTGCCTGCAAAAGTTTGCTGAAGGTTGGTAGGATTCAATTCATCGAATTGTCCGTTTCCTTCGTTAACATACAGCAACGTGAATACCCCATCATCATTTCTTCCTGAAAATAAAATATCAAGATCACCGTCATTGTCGGTATCGGCTACATCAATATCATCGGCTTGCAACTGTTCGAACGTAGAATTTGTATCCACATTAAAATTTCCTAAACCATCATTGAGATAAAGCCTAGTAGAATAATCATTGTTTTCGGTTAAACCAGATATAATAACATCCTGATCACCATCGTTTTCAACGTCAATGAAGGCCAAGGCTCCGAATTTCACAGGAGTTATAGAAGTAATCCCCTCTACGGTAAAATTAGCATTGCCATCGTTCAGATAAACATCCGCGATGAATACGCCGTTCGCATCCTCAGTGGAAATGAGAATATCGGGATTCCCATCACCATCTACATCTGCGATACCAACGGCACCATCTTGAAATTGAGGTATATCGGGATTTACCAATTGTGTAAAGGTGCCCGAACCGTCATTTATGTAGATGTGCGCAAACTCACCAACTCCTTGACCATTTCCCGAGAAAAACAAATCCAAATCCCCATCGCCATCCAGATCTTCAAAAATGGAGACAGTCGCCGAGGCTTCTGGGAAAGGAATAGTAGTAACTTCGCTGAAATTCCCAATTCCATCATTAAGGTACAAGGCCGTTTCCCTGCCCGGGTCTAAGCCCGAAATCAATAAATCAATGTCTCCATCGCCGTCGATGTCACCACTGGCAAAGGAACCTCCATACACCTCGATAAGCGTGGGTTGCGGATCGGCAAGCGTGAATTCGATGGTTTGGGAAAAAGAGGTTAAAATGAAAAATAAACTTACAATCGACGATAGAATCAATTTCATCATTCGGTTTTTTAAGGTTAGTTTTGGTTAATAACACTACAAAAACAACTTCAAAAAGAAAAACCCTACCAAAAAAAAGGACAGCCTAAGCTGCCCTTTTCCTAACGACCAAAAATTAAAATCTCAATTAACCGATTTTAATGTCTTGTTCAAACGATGCGCCGTTTTGAGAAACCAATTTGAAGGTATAAGTTCCTTCTGGGGCAGTTTGAAAATCAAATGCTTTACCAATACTTAGATTATCACCCAACCATCCTTTATAAACAACGGCGCCATCCTCGCTTGTGATAATCAATTTGTAGGTTGCGTTCATTGTATTAAGGATAGAAACGTTTACCACTTCCTTTTCTTGGGTGATGGTGACGTTACCGTCTTTGGTTGCAAATCGTTCATTGGCATTGGCTGCCGCTCCAATCATTAACAGTCCTGCGAGCATTATATTCTTAATTGTCTTCATAACTATTTGTTTTTATGATTAATGATGGTACAAAGATGCGATGGATGTGTCTACTAGACTACTAGGTTATTTGCCATTATATGTGCTATTTTAACATTCTGAATCTATTAATATAGTGTTAATGTTAATTTAACACATATTTAGGGTAAATTTGCACATAGTATGCACGCACAGGTCTAGTACCTTTGTAATAACAACTATGAAAAAACCAGCATTCGAGTCGATTGCTCCCTCGCATGGGAGCTCACTCTCGGTCAACAATTTTAAGGAGTTCAATTCAGAGAACCCAGCGTCCTGGCACTACCATCCAGAAATGGAAATTGCATTTGTAAACGGAGGTAGCGGGAAACGGCATATCGGGAATCATATCTCCTATTATAACGACGGAGATCTTATTTTCATCGGGGCTAACCTACCCCATTTTGGATTTACCGACCGACTAACAGAAAACAAGAGTGAGGTGGTGATTCAAGTACGGGAGGATTTTTTGGGCGAGACCTTTTTCGACGCTCCCGAGATGAAATCCATTCGTAGGCTTTTACATCGAAGTCGGCAAGGGGTGGTATTCCATGGCCAAACAAAGGAACAGGTGGGTGCAAAAATTGAATCCTTATTGGAACTTTCCAATTTTGAACGCTTGATAGCTTTTTTGAACATCCTTCAGGAATTGTCGGAAAGTGAGGAGTATACCCTACTGAATGTAGAAAATGTGGTCTTGGAATCGAAGCCGCAAGATACAGCCCGGTTGGATACCATTTACTCGTATGTAAGTGACCATTTCAAACAGACGATCAGTTTACAGGAAATCAGCGATAAAGTAAGCATGACAGAGCAGGCTTTCAGCAGGTATTTTAAGAACAAAACAGGGAAGACATTTACGCAGTTTGTAAATGAGTATCGCTTGGTGCATGCTTCCAAATTGTTGTCCGAACACCATTTGAGCATCACGGATATTTGCTTTGAAAGTGGATTCAACAACTTTTCGCATTTCAACAAAAAGTTTAAGGAATTTACCGGAAAGAGTCCTTCCCAATATCGGAATGAACTAAAAAAAGTATTGCTATAAAAAAAACGCGCCCGATAAAAGGCGCGTCTTTTAATTTTTAAGGAGTTGTATTACAAGGCTCCCCATTCTTTCAAGGATTGGGTATTCAAAGCGATATAATCATCATTACCCGCTTTTTTGGCCAATTCCAATGACGTTTGTGCGGCTTTGATCGCACCTTGCTTATCGCCCGCTTTGGCGTAAATCAAAGACTGCTGACGGTAGTACCAGAAACGTGGCTGATCGGACATTTCGATGGCCTTATCGATCCACATTTTTGCTTTGTTGATGTCTTTGTTTGCAGTTAGGTAATACACTGCTGCATTGAAATAATCCCCAGCAGTGGGTCCGCCCATAACACGTTGAATGCTTGCTGTAACTGCTTCGTCTGTTTTGAAACTGATAGGAGCTGCTACATAAACGTTATCCCAGATGATTCCCAAATCCATAGAATCATTGGTCAGCCCATCGAAAGTCATGGTAAAAGTCTCTACAGACATTGGCATTTTGTACGCCTCTGCTTTAACGACGGCGGCAACCTTGTTTGGGTCCCATTCCGCCGGATTTCCCCAGTTATTACTATCGGAATAGAAATAAATTTCCCAAACAGATTCATTCGGCTTGGTGTAAATAGCGTAAGAACCCGCCTTTAAAGTTTTTCCGTTTACGACAACATCATCACTAAAAGTGATTTTGGTATTGGCATTGGCACCAGTACGCCAGATTTTGTTGTACGGCACCAACCCACCGAAAATATCACGGCCTTTTTTGGAAGGTCTTGAATATTCTAAGGTGACATCGGTTAAACCTACTTTTTGTTCAATTTTTTGGGTAGGACTTGCTGCAGGAGTTTCTATTTGTGAAAATCCAACACTGCTAATGAGTCCTGCGCAAAGAAAAAGGAATAGTTTTTTCATAGTTGAGATCGATTTTTAGTTGGCACTAAGATACTATCGGGAGGGCGTATTTTAGTTAAGAAATACTTAAATATCCCTACGTTTCTACTGCGAATTTCGCAAACTCAATGTCACTTTAATGATAAGAAATCATTATTTGTAAGTTTTTTCCTCATTATCAAGAATTTAATTGTATATTTAAAACAAAAAAAATGCACAAACTAGTACAGAAACTTTTGGGGAGAAAAGGATCTGCAAAGCCGTCCAGGACGTCTAAACTGCATCGCCTTCATGCCATGAACAAAAGGGTATTGACCTACAAATAGGAAACCCTGTTAAATTTTGTTTAATCATTTTTGATTAGAGTTAAACAAAGTGTACCTTTGGAAAAAAGTACGCTTTGGCTGTTCACACCCTACACACAAAACAATTCCTTCCTATTACCTTAGAGGAAGCTTGGGATTTTTTGTCGAATCCCAAAAACCTGAAAACCATCACCCCAGACTATATGGGCTTTGACATTGTTTCAGGTGCTGATCGCACCATGTATGCAGGTCAAATTATTGAATACATCGTCCGTCCCGTTTTGGGGATTAAAACCCGATGGGTTACGGAGATCACCCATGTCCGGGAACCCTTTTTCTTTGTGGACGAACAACGGGTTGGTCCGTATAGTTTATGGCATCATAAACACTTCCTGAAAGAAGTTGAAGGAGGGGTGGAAATGGAAGACATTGTACACTACCGAATACCTTTTGGGTTTCTGGGAAATTTACTACACCCCCTTATGGTTCGACCTAAGCTGGAAGGCATCTTCAAGTACAGAAAAACAAAATTGGAAGAACTATTCGAAAAAAATTAAGCTTATGAAAACGATTCTACTCATTGGTGGTTCCTATGGTATTGGTAAAGCAACAGCGGCATTGTTAGCTCCCACCCACAATGTAATTATTGCCAGCAGAACTGCGGAGCAGCTGCCAGAGGGTTGTAAGCATATCACCTTCGATGCATCAAAAGATGATAGCTCACAATTGGACCTGCCCGAAACCCTCGACGGTTTGGTTTTCTTCCCGGGAAGTATCAATCTGCGCCCTTTCAAAATGCTCAAGCCGGAGAATTTTGAAGAAGATCTTCAAATCAATTTCATGAGTTTGGTCAAGACCGTGCATGGGTTGTTACCCAAATTGAAGAAGTCGGAACAGGCGAGTTTGGTATTCTTCAGTACGGTGGCCGTGAATGTAGGAATGCCTTTTCATACGAGCGTGGCCGCAGCAAAAGGTGCCATTGAAGGATTTGCCAAAGCACTAGCCGCTGAATATGCTCCAAGCTTTCGAGTGAATGTGATTGCTCCTTCCCTTACCGATACACCGTTGGCAAGTAAATTATTATCTTCCGAAGAGAAAAAGGAAAAGATGGCCGAGCGCCATCCCCTCAAACGAGTAGGTACGCCAGAAGATATGGCTCAAGTAGCTCAGTTCCTTCTTAGTGAACAGAGCTCGTGGATTACCGGTCAGGTTATCGGTGTTGACGGCGGACTTTCTACCCTCAACATCAACTAGCATGTCCAGGAAAGTCAACATCTTTTGGTTTCGCCGTGATCTTAGGACCCATGACAATCATGGACTTTACAAGGCGCTCTCCGGAAAACATCCTGTGGTCCCAATCTTTATTTTCGATACAGAAATACTTTCCGAACTCCCACAGGACGATGCTCGTGTTAGTTTTATTCACAAAAAAATAACCGAATTAAAAAGCGAGTTCCGTAAGCAGGGTGGAGATCTCGGAATTTATCTGGGTCGTCCAAAGGAGGTTTTTGAAAAACTCATAAAAGAATTTGATGTACAACACGTCATTACCAATCGGGATTATGAGCCCTACGCGAAAAATCGGGATGAATCGATTGCTCAATTTCTGGAGGAGCTAGGCATAGGATTTCACACCTTTAAAGATCAAGTCATTTTCGAAAAAGGCGAAGTGGTTAAAGAAGATGGCGACCCCTATGTCGTATATACCCCATACAGCAGAAAGTGGCTGGAACGACTCGAAAGTCAAGGAAACCTCAAAGTGTATGATCCCTCTGAAAAATGGAACAATCTCCACAAAATCAAGGCACTTCCAGAACTAACTTTAAAGGATATTGGATTCAATCCTTCGAAAATAGCGGTTCCGGAGTACGTAATAGCCGACTCCGTTCTTTCCAATTACAAGCAGACCAGAAACTTCCCGGCTAAGGAAAAGGGAACCACCCACCTCTCCCCTCATTTGCGTTTCGGAACGATCGGAATAAGAAGTTTAGTGAAAAAAGCATTGGAAATCAAGGATCCTACCTTTTTAAAAGAACTGATTTGGCGAGAGTTTTTTATGCAAATACTTTGGCACTTCCCCGAAACCGGAGATAAGGCGTTTAAACCTCAATACGACCGTATTGAATGGCGCAACAATAAAGAGGAATTTGAACTTTGGAAACAGGGAAAAACGGGTTTTCCGTTGGTGGATGCAGGAATGCGCGAATTGAATGAAACAGGGTATATGCACAATAGGGTTCGTATGTTGGTGGCTAGCTTCCTATGTAAACACCTGCTCATCGACTGGCGCTGGGGGGAAGCTTACTTTGCCGAGAAGTTATTGGATTATGAAATGTCCAGTAACGTAGGCAACTGGCAATGGGCCGCCGGCAGCGGTGTCGATGCTGCTCCCTACTTCCGAATTTTCAACCCAACTACCCAAATTGAAAAGTTCGATAAAGACTTGAAATACATCAAATCATGGGTAAAAGAATATGAAACTAACCAGTATCCCAAACCCATGGTAGACCATAAAGAAGCCAGGGAAAGATGTCTAACCACTTATAAATCAGCCTTGAACTAATTTTGTAGGAATTTTCCATTTTGATGTTATTTGTCGATTTTTTATATATATTTATCGAGGTTTTTGTAAACCAACAACCAATAATAACCCCAAATTTGTGACGATGAACTCGGACCCCAACAGTTTCAGCAATGATGAGATTACGGTCAAATACAACCCGAAGATTTGTGTTCACGCCGAAAAATGCTGTCAAGAACTAACAGAAGTTTTTCGTGCCTCGGTAATACCCTGGATTGATCTTGAAGCTGCGCCAACGGAGCAGATAATTAAACAGATTAGAAAATGTCCTTCCGGGGCCTTAAGCTACCAAAAACAGGAGCGTTTAAGCCTTGTTAAATAAATGATAAACGCCCAAGCAAATTGGGTGCTCTAGGACATTTTTTATAATGTTGCGTCAGAATTTAACAACCCAAACCACTCCCCATGAAAAACCTCTTTGCAGCTACTTTGTTGGTTTTAGGACTTTTCAGTCTTTCTTCCAATGCCCAGGAGGGATCGACTTCCCTTGATGATCAGTTTACGAAAGTGCTTGAAACGTCCAACAGGTATAAAAGTCATAAGGTAATTAAAATAGAATTGTTGGATGCTTTTCAAAAATCGATGCGAGACACCATCGCCATTTGGAAAACTACACTTAACGAAAAAAGAACGACCATCGCCTCCCTCGAAGCCCGTATCGATTCTTTGGAAGCAAACACATCAAAACTTACCGAAGACTTAGCCATTGCTAGAAAGAAGGAAAATGGCATGGAAGTTTTTGGTGCCATTATTGCCAAAAGCCTTTACCAAATAATCGTTTGGACCATCATTGGTTTCCTTATTCTATTGGTCTTTATCTTGTTTTTCCGTTATCGCAGCAGCAATGCTATTACCAAAGAGGCCAATGCTAAATTGGCCGAAACAGAAGCCGAATTTGAATCCCACCGTCAGCGTTCCTTGGAACGGGAACAGCAACTACGCAGAAAACTTCAGGACGAAATCAATAAGCAGAAGGAGTAACTATTCCATGTTAATCGTTGAAAGGGTCAGGTCGAGCGGAGTCGAGACCTCCCCCCTCACGTTTCGACTTCGTCTGAGATAACAGTTCGGGGAAACATTTGTGCTACCCTCAGCGATGATTTAACTTTCCACGCGCGTAATCTTCGCACCAATAGCACGCAGACGCTCGTCGATGTTCTCGTAACCACGGTCGATTTGTTCGATGTTGTGAATCGTACTGGTTCCCTTGGCAGAAAGCGCAGCAATCAACAGAGAAATACCGGCACGGATATCGGGAGATACCATGGTCGTCGCTTTCAGTTTCGATTTGAAATTATGACCGATTACGGTAGCGCGGTGGGGATCGCAGAGAATGATTTTCGCCCCCATATCGATAAGTTTATCCACAAAGAACAAGCGACTTTCAAACATCTTTTGATGAATCAAAACACTCCCATGAGCTTGGGTACAGGTAACTAAAACAATACTCAATAAATCGGGGGTAAACCCTGGCCATGGTGCATCGGAAATGGTGAGAATGGACCCATCCATATCGGTTTGAATTTCAAACTCCTCCTGAGTGGGAATATGAATATCATCTCC
>CAZOSF010000036.1:10265-13974 GCA_964582415.1 uncultured Alteromonas sp. | reverse complement strand
CCCATCGAATTCAGCATTTTACATAACTGCTGTAAATAGGGCTCACAAGCTGCATTATAAATGGTAGTGGTTCCTTCAGCCATTACCGCCGCCATGACGATGTTGGCAGTACCCGTTACCGAGGCTTGATCCAACAACATATAGGTTCCGGTAAGTCCCTCTGGGGCATCCACCCCATAAAAACGTTCTTCCTTATTATAGCGGAATTTTGCTCCTAATTTTATGAATCCCTCAAAGTGGGTATCCAAACGTCTTCGACCAATTTTATCGCCTCCGGGTCGTGGAATATATCCTTTTCCAAAACGCGCTAACAAAGGCCCTACGATCATGATCGACCCACGCAATGAGCTTCCTTCCTTTTTAAAGAGTTCCGATTCCAGATAATCCAAATGAATATCATCGGCTTTGAAAGCATACTTTCCTTTCCCCAATTTTTGAATTTTGACCCCCAGATTTCCGAGGATCTTGATCAATTTATTCACATCCACAATGTCTGGGATGTTCTCTATAATTACTTCTTCAGGGGTTAGTAGTACGGCACATAGGATTTGCAATGCCTCGTTTTTGGCACCTTGGGGATGGATTTCACCCGATAAGCGATGCCCTCCTTCAATTTGAAAGGTTCCCATAGCGGTCTGGGGTTTTAATATCTTTTACGGCTACTGCTGCGGCCTTTACTCTTTTTAAAGCGTTTTTTGTTTTTCAGTAGGTCGGTAGAGTCACTCAAATCTTCATCGCTGTTTTTCAGATTGATTCTTCCGCCGGAAAGTTCATATAAATGATCGAAGATCACCTGATCCTCCACAGTATCCTTGTTCCAATTCAAGAAACTCTTCTTCATATGGTTGGCGATGGTAAGGATCAATCCTTCTTTCTTATCACCATCCTCCCAACTATTGGCAACGTCGATCATCCGCTTAATATTGTTCCCATAAAAACGATACTTCGGATGATTTTGTGGGTAGTTCAGGGGCTCTGGGCGCTGAGAAAGCTCTTCTCTTGAGGGCATGGGGTAAGGTCCATCCACATCCAATTTGAAATCAGAAATAATATATAACTGGTCCCAAAGTTTATGCTGAAAATCGGGAACGTCTCGCAAATGCGGATTCAAATTCCCCATAACGGCAATAATGCTCTTGGCACATTTGTTACGATCTTCTCGGTTCTCCATGGAGAGACAATGCCCTACCATTTTTTGCATATGACGGCCGTATTCAGGAATAATCAACTGCGGTCGCTCTGTGTTGTATTCTAAATTATCAATCAAAATAAAAAGTCTTTAAGGAAATGTACTTGTTGAAGTAGTGTGCAAAATACTAAAATTATAGGGAAATGACACCCTCTACCTTAGAAACTTCCAGATATTTCTCCACAACCGCTTCGGGCGATTCCATGATAACACGAACCGAAACACTGGTATAGTTCCCTTTTGAAGAATCCCGGGTTTCCATCTTTGCCTCCATATCATTGAAAACCGCTTCTATTTCTGCTATTTTCTCCAAGCTGGCAGGAACGATAAACTTGTAGAGATACGGCGATGGCCAAGTGGTATCATCCCTTAATTGCCCAAGCAATCGTTCATAAAATTCGGTCGTTTTTTTGTCTTTGTCCATAATGGAATCTTAACTTTAAGCAAAGATAGGGCAAGGTGGCAAGATTAACTAACTTTGCTAAAAATTGTAACGCTTGAAAACCAAAAGAATTGTCATTACTGGTGGACCTGGCTCTGGAAAGACTTCACTGATCGATCATCTCAAATCCTTGGGGCACGACGTGCTCCCTGAAATTTCTAGGGAAATCATCCTTCAAGCACAACAAGAGGGCATCGAACAGCTCTTTTTGGAGCAACCCTTATTATTCAGTGAACGACTTTTGGAAGGTCGCCTGCAACAATTTATGCAAGGTGAAGGTTTTACAAACAAACCCCTTTTCTACGACAGAGGTATTCCCGATGTTCCCGCCTACATGCATTACCTCGGAACTCCCTACCCTACTCACTTTGATACCACGTGTAAAATACATCGCTACGATGCGGTGTTTTTACTTCCTCCCTGGGAAGCCATCTATGAACAGGACAATGAACGTTATGAATCGTACGAACAGGCTGAAAAGCTCTTTCACTATTTACATAAGGCCTACGAAGGATACGGATACACTGTGGATCATGTACCAACGGGCAGCCTGGAATACCGTTCGGAACATATTCTCCATAAATTGGAAGGACTATGGTAAGGCGTCCGCATGACATCCTGTACTCCTATTGGGGCTATTCCGAATTCCGGCCTTCGCAGCTCGAAATTATCGAATCGGTTTTGAGCGGTCGGGATACCGTGGCCTTACTTCCAACGGGAGGCGGAAAATCTCTGTGCTTTCAAGTACCCGCCTTAGTAATGGAGGGCATATGTATTGTGATTTCACCCTTAGTAGCCCTTATGACCGATCAGGTGAAAGCCCTTATGGACAAAGGTATAAAAGCGATGCACCTGTCGGGTGGTCTTTCTCAAGACGAACTCACCACCCTTTTGGATAATGCCCTTTTTGGAAACTACAAGTTCTTGTATCTCTCCCCAGAACGCTTACAACAGGAACAGGTTCAGGAAGCGCTTCGAAAGATGAACATCAATCTTATCGCAGTAGATGAAGCGCATTGTATCTCTCAGTGGGGAAATGATTTCCGACCCGCCTATCAAAATATCCATGTTCTTAAGGAATTACATCCTTATGTAGCTACTATTGCCTTAACCGCAACTGCTACCCAGGAAGTTTTAGTAGACACCATACTTCAACTGAAACTGGAAGAACCTGCTATTTTCCGTACTTCCTTTGCACGAACGAACCTTTCGTACGAAGTGTACTTTCAAGAAGACAAGGAATATGTGTTGGAGCAACGCTTTAAAAATTTAAAGGGCTCCGCCATTGTGTATGTACGAAGCAGAAAGTTGGCCGAAAGTTATAGTAGCACCCTCGGGCATAAAGGCATTACCTCCGATTTCTTTCATGGCGGACTCCCCACCAAAGCGAAGAATGACAAATTAGAGGCTTGGCTGTCTGGCCGAACCCAAGTGATGGTCGCCACCAATGCTTTCGGTATGGGAATCGATAATCCTCGGGTGCGATTTGTGGTTCATGTTCAGTTGCCTGATAGCTTGGAAAGTTACTTCCAAGAAGCAGGACGTGCTGGAAGGGATGGAAAAGAAGCTACTGCCCTATTACTGTATAACGAATACGATAAAACTCTTATCAAAAAACAATTTGTCGATACACTGCCTTCGTTGGCCGATATCAAACAATTGTATAGAACCTTGAGCAATTATTTTCAAATACCTTACGGGGAAGGCGAATTTACCGAACACAGTTTCAATTTCAACCATTTTTGTGCCACGTATGATCTGAATCCAGTAATGGCCTTTAATGGGATACAAACCTTGGATCGTTTGGGAATCGTTCGGTTGTCGCAACAATTCGGTCGAAATTCGAAGTTGCGTTTTTTGGTACCATCGGAAGATCTTTTGGACCTTTTCGATAAAAAACCGGAGCTTTCCATGGTGGGGAAAACGCTGTTGCGATTGTATGGCGGACTCTTTGAATCGTTACAGCCCATCAATTTAGATTGGGCTGGGAAGAAAACGGGAATGCCTGTCGAAAAAATTATATCGGCCCTACGGGAAATGGAACGCCTGGAAGTATTGGAATTACAGCTTTTTGAAAC